>JAOZRP010000144.1 GCA_029940125.1 bacterium | reverse complement strand
AAAAAACACCGGTTATTTCCCTTTTTACTACGGCTGGCTGATTGTCGCGGTTTCTTTCATCACCCTGGGACTGGCTTTTGGCGTCTGGTATTCATTCTCGGTTTTTTTCGTCGCCATTACCCGTGATTTCGGCTGGAACCGGGCGGCCACTTCAAGCATCTTCAGCCTCTTTATCATCTGCCATTATCTCAGCGCCGCGCTGGTCGGCATCCTGATTGACCGTTACGGTCCCCGCTGGCTCATCCCCGCCGGCGCCCTCTGGCTGGCGGGAACGCTTCTGCTGGTGTCCGAGGCCAACTCACTGCTCCAGTTTTATGGATGCTACGGTCTGGGAGCCGCCATCGGCGTCAGCATTATTGGTTTTGTCCCCCACGCCGCCATCCTGCCCCGCTGGTTCATCCGCCGCCGGGGACTGGCAGTGGGCATTGCCATGTCCGGCATTGGCGTCGGCATGCTGTTCATCCCCCCGCTGATGGAGCATATTATTCATCTCTACGGCTGGCGTTTCGCCTATCGCGTACTGGCCCTGCTGGTTCTTGCAGCCATCCCGCTGAACATCATTTTCCAGCGCCGTGATCCGGAGCAGATCGGCACAACCGCCGACGGAATATCCGCGGCAAGAACTGCCGCAGGCAAGAAACTAAAGCACCAGCTGGTCATTCTGGATCAATCCTGGGCCGAAACGTACTGGACAGCCGCCAACGCCCTGCGGACCAGACGTTTCTGGCTGCTGGCTGCCGGCTTTTTCTTCGGTCCATTTGCCATCCAGGGAACCCTCCTGCACGCGGTTACCTGTCTGGTGGACGGCGGCCTCAGCTTTACCCGGGCGGCTTCGGTTTTCGGCCTCCTGGGCATCTGCGGTTCCGGCGGCAAGATTGTCATCGGCTTTCTGGCTGATCGCTGGCCGCGGGAAATCGCCAACAGCATCGGCATGGGCACCGCTTCCCTGGGCATCGGCGCCCTTCTGGCAGTATCTCGAAACCCGGATATTTTTCCCTACCTTTTTGCCATCGGGTTCGGCATCGGCTATGGAGCCGCCGCCCCGCTCTTTCCCTCCATCGCCGCCGACTTGTTCCAGGGACCAAACTTCGGCCGGATTTTCGGCCTGCTTTCCCTGTTCCTGGGCCTGGGAGGTGCCAGCGGGGCCTGGATTGCCGGCCGGATTTTTGACCAGACCGGCAGCTATCAGCATGCTTTTATCCTGATTCTCGCCGCCCTCTGGCTTTCCTGCCTGTCATTCTGGCTGGCAGCCCCCCGGAACGTGCGCCGCATCATGCCCTTAAAGGGCAACGAACAACCATAAAATACTGTACCATTGCGCTTTACCGGCGGAGGTGCTACATAATAATCGGTGCTTTTCTGGAAATATTCATCTCCAGAGGAACGCTATCGGCAAAACATTAAAAACCTCATTGCACCATGGACCGCACCACCGGTGACAATCATCACTTTTCAGTCCAGGAACATCATTATGAGCAACAGCAGAAAAGAAATATATCGATTATGCCTCTCGCTGGTTTTTCTCATTACCCCTCTGCTTTTTGTCTTTGCCGCTCCGGCAGCCGGCCGGGCCCGGGCAAAGCAAGTCCTGCGCATCATCTACGGCGGCAACCTCTTGGGAACCATCAAGCCCTGCGGCTGACACAACAGGCAGGCGGGAGGTCTGGCCCGCCAGAAAACCGTTCTTGACCAGCTGACCACGGAAATCGGCAGGGAAAACTGCCTGGTGTTGAACGCCGGGGACAATTTCCTGGCCCGGGGAAAAACCGAGAAAAAAAAGGCCGAGCTGATCATGACCGCCTATTCCCTCATGCGCGTCGACTTGATCGGCCTGGGGGAAAAGGAATACGTTTTTGGCGCCCCCTTCCTCCGGCACCTGTCAAAAAACTACTCTGGCAACTTTCTGGCCGCCAACTTGGTTGATCCCGGCCAGGAACAAAGCTACTTTCTCCCCTACCTTCTGCTGCGTCGAAACGGCAAACGAATACTGGTCACCTCCGTCCTGGACCCGCTTTACCACAACTACCTGGACCGGGACAAGCTGACCATCACCGATCCCGTTGCCAGCCTGAAACAACTGGAAAAGAAAATCAGTCACGATCTTTTCATTGTCATCGGCCACGGGGAACGAAAAAGCATCCTTGCCTGGATCGACCAGGTAAGCGGCATCGACCTGATGATCCATGGTCACCAGCCGGGAATCTCCCGGCAGCTGGAAAAATACAAGGATACGGCCATTGTCAACAACAACATCCGCGGAGGACAATACCTTGCCTGCCTTGATATAAGCTGGTCGCCGACCGGCCACCTCATCATCTCCCAGCCGAAAACGATCAGGGCCGGCGTCAGGCAGACCAGGGAAGACCCGCAGATCGCCAACCTCGTCAACAATTACGAAAAGTGGCGGCGGGATTTTCTCCAGCAGCAGGCATGTTCACCGCCGCCAGTTCCAAAGGCAGTCCAAAGATCCGGAAGCTTTTACCTGGGCATTCAGTCATGCAAGCGCTGCCACCGGCAGCAGTTCCAGTCCTGGCGGCAGACTCCCCATTCCCGGGCCATCATCACCCTGCTGCGCCGGCAGAAAGAATCCGATCCGGCCTGTCTCCCCTGCCATGTCACCGGCATGAACCACAAAGATGCCGGCGGCTTCCGTTCCATCATTGAAACTCCCCGGATGACCAACGTTCAGTGCGAGGCCTGC
The DNA here is from genome assembly GCA_029940125.1 of bacterium. Lineage (GTDB taxonomy): Bacteria > Desulfobacterota > Anaeroferrophillalia > Anaeroferrophillales > Anaeroferrophillaceae > DQWO01. Next base: position 3,622 of record JAOZRP010000144.1, on the reverse strand, counting down.
CATGGCCCAGCCGGTCGGCATCCCCAAAGCCCGAAAGCGGCAGCCTTCAAACCGGTGACCCGACAAACCTGCAAACACTGCCACACTCCTGACACCGACCCGGCATTCAACTTTGAACAGGATCGGCTGAAGGTGGATCATCACGTCCGGCAGCAGCCGAAGGCAAAAAGTAAATCTGCGGGAAAATGAAAGACGGGACGTACTGGAATGAACGCTGCTGGCAGCAAAAAAGCTGGAGGTATGGCAAACTGCTGCTGGTCTGGCAGCAGAAGGCAGCAGAAAGCGGACTATGGCAGCTTTTCCTGCCGGGCTGCGGTCCACGGGAACTGCCGGCGGAAAACCGTTTTCGACCTGAAACCGCTGCGGATGAACTGCAACGGAAAGCCATCGCCGTCGGCAAGCTGCTGGACAGGAAGCCTATCCCAAATCAACCAGCGCGGCGACACCATTTTTTCTGCGGCTGGCAGCGCTTCAGTCCCTTTGAAACCGCGGTTCTCGACTGCCTGTCCCGGGTCCCGGCCGGCAAAGTCGTCAGCTACGGCTTCCTGGCCTCCTGGGCCGAACATCCCCGGGCCGCCCGGGCGGTCGGCCGCCTGATGGCCAAAAATCCCTTCCCGCTTTTCTACCCCTGCCACCGGGTTGTCAAGGCCAACGGCCGTTTGGGAAATTTCGGCGGCGGCACGGAACTGAAGCAAAAGCTGCTGGAGGAGGAAGGCGTCACCTTCCGCAAACCTCAATACATCGCTTCAAACTCCCGTTTCGAAGCTGAAATCAATCTCCCCCGACCCTGACTCCCCCGTCCAGACCAAGGCGCAGTTCATGAACGAAGGCCCCCAGGCGCTCCGGCAGATCCAGCTCCCCGCCGTGCTCAGCCACGATTTTCACCAAGGCGCTGCCGACAATGACCCCGTCGGCATACTGCCCCACTTCGGCCGCCTGGGCCGGGGTGGAAATGCCGAAGCCGGCGGCAATCGGGGTATCGGTCAGTGATTTCAACTGCTGCAGCGATTCAGCCACCGCCGGCGGCAGCTCCCGCCGGGCCCCGGTAATCCCGGTTACCATCACATAGTAGACAAAACCGGTGCTCAAGCGGCAGAGCTTGGCCATGCGCTCCGGCGTACTGGTGGGAGACACCAGCTGAATCAGGGCCAGTTCCCTGGCTTCCGCCTCCCGGCGCAAATGTTCCCCTTCCTCGGGAGGCAGGTCGGGAATAATCACGCCGTTGACCCCGGCAACTACGGCATCGGCAACAAAATTATCAATGCCGTACACCAGGATGGGATTGTAGTAAGACATCAGCACCAGCGGCACCGGGCAGCGGCTGCGAATCTCCCCGACCATGGCAATAATATCCCGGAGGGTCGTACCCAGGTGGATGGACCGCATGGACGCCGCCTGGATGGTGGGACCGTCGGCCAGGGGATCGGAAAAAGGAACCCCCAGTTCAATGATGTCGGCGCCGTTTGCTGCCATGGCCGTCACCAGGGCCGGAGTCTGATCCAGGGACGGGTCGCCGGCGGTAATGAAGGTGATCAGGGCTTTCCGTCCCTCCCGTTGAAGCCTGGCAAAAGTTTCGTTGATCCGGTTCATGATTTCCCCCGTTCCAGCGCCGCCACCGTCTCCACATCCTTGTCCCCCCGGCCGGAAAGATTAACCACCACCAGCCGGCCGGCCAGACTATCCGCATGTTTTTTCAGCCCGGCCAGGGCATGGGCGCTTTCCAGGGCCGGGATAATGCCCTCGACCCGGGCCAGCAGGTGAAAGGCTTCCAGGGCCTCGTCGTCGGTTACCGAATCATAAACAACCCGCTTCTGGTCCTTCAGGTAGCTATGCTCCGGACCGACGCCGGGATAATCGAGACCGGCGGAAATGGAATGGGCTTCCTGCACCTGGCCGGCGTCATCCTGGAGCAGATAGCTCATGCAGCCGTGGAGCACCCCCGGGGAACCGTAGCCCAGGGGAGCGGAATGGCGGCCGCTGTCAATCCCCTCGCCGGCCGCCTCAATGCCCAGCATTTCCACCGGGTCGGCAAGGAAGGGAAAAAACATGCCGATGGCGTTGCTGCCGCCGCCGACACAGGCCACCAGGACGTCCGGCAGCCGGCCTTCCCGCTCCTGAAGCTGGGCCTTGGTTTCCACCCCGATCACCGCCTGGAAGTCACGCACCATCCGCGGGTAAGGATGGGGACCAACCACCGAACCAATAATGTAGTGGGTGGTTTCCACGTTGGTAACCCAGTCGCGGATGGCCTCGTTGGTGGCATCCTTCAAAGTCCGGCTGCCGGAGCTTACCGGAATAACCCGCGCCCCCAGCAGCTCCATGCGGAAAACATTCATCTGCTGGCGCACCATGTCCTTTTCGCCCATGTACACGTCGCACTGGAAACCGAAAAGCGCCGCCGCCGTGGCCGTGGCCACCCCATGCTGGCCGGCCCCGGTTTCAGCGATGATTCTTTTCTTCCCCATCCGCCCGGCCAGCAGCACCTGGCCCATGGTATTGTTGATCTTGTGGGCTCCCGTGTGGGCCAGGTCTTCACGCTTCAGATACAGTTTCCCAATGCCAAGCTCCGCCTCCAGCCGGCGGGCCCGGTACAGGGACGTGGGCCGGCCGCAGTAGTCGGCCAGCAGTTCATTCAACTGCTGCTGAAATTCCGGCTGCCGCCGGTGATAGTCATAGGCCGCTTCCAGTTCATCCAGGGCGGCAATCAGGGTTTCCGGCACGTAGCGGCCGCCGTAGGGCCCGAAATGGCCCCGTTCATCCGGTTTGTTCATCAGTCCTCCTTACGGCATCCATAAACGCTTCAATTTTTTCGTAATCCTTGCGGCCGGGTTCTCTCTCCACCCCGGAGCTGACATCCACAACCCAGGGATGAACCGTCGCAATCGCCCGGCCGACATTGTCGGGATTCAACCCGCCGGCAAGGATAAAATACTCGCCAGTTTTTTCCCGGTCAATAAGTTGCCAGTCAAATGCCTGCCCGGTGCCGCCGGCCCGGCCGGGAACATGGGTGTCAAACAGAAACAGCCGGCAACAGTCCCGATACGGTTCCAGGTCTGGAAACTGTTGGCCGGACCCGATCCGGACGGCCTTGATAATCTGCCAGTCATTCAGCAGCAGGCAGTCCGCCGGGGTTTCATTCCCGTGCAGCTGCAGGTAGTCGAGGCGGCAGCGGCCGGCAATTTCCAGCACAACCTCCGGCTCTTCATCCACAAAGACCCCCACCGTCCGCACCAGCGGCGGCAGGGCCTCAATAATTCCCTGAACTACGAGAGGATCCACCCGCCTGGGGCTGTCGGCAAAAACAAAACCCAGCAAATCCGCCCCGGCCTCCGCCGCCCATAGAGCGTCTTCAAGGTTGGTCAATCCACAGATTTTTACCCGGGTTCGCATAGCTGCCTCCACCTTCCAGGATGTTCCGGCATGGCTCTCACTCATTCTCGCCGGCCGTCCATGGCCGGCTGCAAGCCAAGCCCGAACATCCACTCATATCTCGGTATTATATTATATCAGTGCTGTCCGGTTAGGTTCTTGCGTACTCGCAACCGGTGCAGTTTTCGGCGCTTTTGACGCTCGATTGCCTGTTTTTCCAGTGGTTCATTTCGCTAAAGTTGCCAAACTCGCC
>JAOZRP010000143.1 GCA_029940125.1 bacterium | reverse complement strand
TGCCGGAACATCCTGATACCCTGATTTGGGTTGCGGGCGTTAAGCCCGCCTTGGTCCTGTTAAGGGTTAGAGGCGGATAAAGCTGTCGGGGGTCAGATGCGGGAAAGCTGGATGATATCCATCACCTTTTTCATGGTGACGGGATTGCCGGCGGCAACGATGGGCAGGGTTTTTTCCAGATTGAGAAGCAGCTCATCAAGGTTTTCTCCCAGCATGCCGGTGATGACGCCCCCCACCTCTTCCAGGATCACCTTGCCGGCCACGTAGTCGATGGTGCGCGAGGGGATGGGGTAGAAGAAGATGTCAACCTTGCCGGCGGCCAGGTAGCAGATGTCCAGGGCCGTTGATCCCAGACACCGGGCCCGCTCAAACATATCCAGCAGAGGCTCCACCCGCTTCAATCCCGCCTTGTTGTGCGCCGCTTCAAAAACAAAAGCCCGGGGAATTTCAACCTCCCTGGCCTTGATTTCCCGGCCGTTGAAATAGGCCGCCGAATCCTTGATGGCGTAAAACTCGTCGCCGTTGGCCAGGTTGAGCACGTAGCCGAGAACGACGTCGTTGACGGTTTTGCCGGTGGCCAGGGCCATGGAGGTGGCGTAGTAGGGGATGCCCTGGCGGGCGTTGAAGCTGCCGTCCAGGGGGTCAATGATAATGCAGGTGTCGGAATTGCTGCCAAACTCCCGGATGCCCAGCTCTTCCGAAACCAGGGTGAATTCCTGGTCAAAATTATTGTTCAGGGTTTCAAGCTTGTCAAGGATGATGTCCTCGGCGATTTTGTCAATTTTAAGCGTCAGATCGCCGCCGGCCCCTTTGCCCATGATCAGGGCGCCGTCCGCGGTGCCGGCATACTGCTTCATCTGTTCGGCAATTTTTTTGCCCAGATCCTGAAAGGTTGCCAGCCAGAAGTCAAGGTCCATTGTGAACCTCCTGATTTTGAGGTTGTTCCACCGCCGCTACCTATCATATTCTGCGAAAATTGGCAAGAAAGCAGGAACTGCTGCTGGAAAAAGAAAGTTGATGTCAGCGCCTGGAAACCGCCAGGCCTGATTACGGCTTGACTCGGGAACTGTATATGAAGTATTCTTTTTCCTGAAGAGGTAATGAAAATTGAATGAAGGTGAAAACGTGGTTCATAAATATGATTTTTTAATCATCGGCAGCGGGATTGCCGGGCTTTTTTATGCCTTGCAGGTGGCTCCCTATGGTTCCGTGGCCGTTATTACCAAAAAGAAGAAGAAGGATTCCAATACCAACCTGGCCCAGGGCGGCATTGCCGCGGTCACCGACCTGCATGATTCCTATGCCTCGCATATCAACGATACCCTGAAGGCCGGCGCCGGCCTGTGCCACCGGGACGCGGTTGACATGGTGGTGCATGAAGGCCCCCAGCGAATCAGGGATCTGATTGATCTGGGGGTGAAGTTTACGGAATCAGCGGCATCGACTGAAGAAAATATCTTCGATCTGACCAGGGAAGGGGGACATTCCCAGAGGCGCATCCTCCACGTGGCTGACTGGACCGGCAGGGAGATTGAAAAAACGCTGATTGACTGCTGCCAGGCCAATGACCGGATCACTATTTTTGAAGATATGGCGGCCATTGATCTGTTGATTCCCAGCCGCTATCTGGGTTCTTCGGCTCAGGATGACGCCTGCTGGGGAACCTATGCCCTGGAATGCGGCACCGGGAAGGTTCACGTTTTTCTGGGCCGCCAGACCCTGATGGCTACCGGCGGGGTTGGCAAGGTCTATCTTTTTACTACCAATCCCGACATTGCCACCGGAGATGGGGTGGCCATGGCCTGTCGTGCCGGAGCGCGCATCGCCAACATGGAATTCATCCAGTTCCATCCCACCTGCCTGTATCATCCCCTGACCAAGAATTTCCTGATTTCCGAGTCCGTTCGTGGTGAAGGCGGGCTGCTGCGGCTCCGCAATGGCCAGCTGTTCATGGATCGCTATGATCCGGCCAAAGAACTGGCGCCCCGGGATATTGTCGCCCGGGCCATTGACAGTGAAATGAAGGCGACGGGTGATGACTTTGTCCTGCTTGACATTACCCACCTCAAGGGGGACTACATCAAGCAGCGTTTCCCCCATATTTACAGCACCTGCCTGGGGCTGGGCATTGACATTACCAGTGAGCCCATCCCGGTGGTGCCGGCAGCCCATTATCTCTGCGGCGGTATCGTCGTTGACCGGGATGGGCGCAGTTCCCTGCCCCGGCTGTACGCCTGCGGCGAGGTTGCCTGCACCGGCCTGCACGGCGCCAACCGTCTGGCCAGCAATTCCCTGCTGGAAGCGGTGGTTTATTCCTGCCGGGCGGCAAAAGCTTCAATTGAAGCGTTGGAGAAGGATCGGGAAAACGTGCCGGAATTTCCCGCCTGGGTTTATACCCAGCGCCACGACGATCAGGATGAAAATGTCATCATTTCACACAACTGGGATGAAATCCGCCGCCTGATGTGGAATTATGTGGGCATCGTCCGGTCGCACAAGCGCCTGCTGCGGGCCAAACACCGGATCGACATGCTCCACAACGAAATTCGTCAGTTTTACTGGGATCACATTCTTTCCAACAATCTCCTGGAATTGAGGAATATTGCCGTGGTTGCCGACCTTATCATTACCTCGGCCATGTACCGCAAGGAAAGCCGTGGTCTGCATTACAACATCGACTATCCCCACCGTGATGATCATGCCTGGCTGGTTGATTCCGTGCAGCAGGGCGGCCAGTGTTTCAGTGTGCCGCTGCCGCCGTCCGACTGATTACTTTTTCTTCCACAGTAAAACTTCTCCCCGGCAGACCGGTGGTATTTGTTCATGCTCATAAAAATGGACCAGTGAGAGGCTGGCTTTGGCGGCCATGGACGTCAATGCCTCCGGAAAGAGAGCGCCGGCGACGTTCCAGGTCCAGTTGGTAAGCTCGGCGGTAAAACCGGGCGGCAGGTCTTCGCGCAGCATCAGGTCGTTGATGAGGAGATGCCCGCCCGGCGGCAGCAAGGCCGCGACGTGTTGAAGAAATTCAGCCTTGTGGTAAATCACGTTGAAGGAACCATTCAGGCTGATGCAGTCGAAATGGGTTCCTGAAAAAGGCAGCGCGGTCAGGTCGGCCTGCAAAAACTGCAGGCGGCCGGCAGCAGGCCCGGCCTGCAGGCGCCTGCCGACGGCCAGCAGCTCCCGGCTGAAATCAACGCCAATGATCATTTTGATTGTCCGCCGGCGGTCGGCAGCCAGAATGCCGACATCAAGGCCGCTGCCGCAGCCCAGGTCGAGGATGGATTCCGGGTGCAGCTTCCTGATTGTCGGCAGGGGATTGCTGCAGGGGAAGGCGAATTCAATGACCTTTTTTGGCAGCTGCTCAAACTCGGAGGGGCGGTAGCCCAGGCCGGCCAGCAGTTCGCGGCCCCGGTTGAGCGGCACCCGGCTTAGCAATCCCCCGGATTTCCGGGCGGCGGCGTCATACATCCGGCGGACGGTTTGTTTCAGTTCAGTGTCGAAATCCATAGTGCCGATCGCTTATCATCTGATTTGGCCTTTTAAATCGACTTGTCGGGCATTTCCAACTGGATGTTCGGGCTTGGCTCACAGCGGGTTTGGCCGCCGAACGAATCACCACGACGGTGATTCGCGGCGGACGCCTCGGAGCCGGCCATGGACGGCCGGCGAGAATGAGCGAGAGCCATGCCGGAACATCCCGGAAAAGGTGCTCCAGTTATTTTTCAGGACAAGCCAGAAACTGGAGTAGTCTGTTTTTAGCCGGAGAATAAGCCGGCAGCCGGGTGTCAAAAGTTCTGAAGGGTACCCTGAAGACGGCACCAGCTCACATAATGCAAGAGAGAAAACACCCCGTAATTATTGCCCTCACGGATAATGGCTGAACGCTCAATTCATGTGCTAAAATCTTGTGATTGACCGGTGGCTGTGCTATATCCCCTTGATAAGAAAAAATCGGGGGTGGCATGGTTGGATGTTGCCGCCGCATAATTGCCTGTTCGCATTCTGTACCGTATGGATATGTCAGTTGTTATATGATTTTACCTTCACTGAAACAAGCATTAATTTCCTGTACCCTTGCCGAGATAGATTTTTCCGATCGAAGCTTTCCTTTTTCCTACGGCCCCCCGCCTGACAGTTTTACCGCTTCTGTCCGCCAGGCGGGGATCCTGGTGCCGCCCCTTTTGCGGCCTGGTTCCCGGGGTTATGTAATTGTCTGCGGCCGGCGGCGTCTGGAAGCCGCCAGGCGGACAATGGATGAAAAGAAGGAAATCCCTGCGTTGCTGGCGGCTGAGGATGAATCCAAAAGGCAGTTGTTCGCCTTGGCTTTCTGGGATAATATTGCCCATCGTTCCCTGAATCCGGTTGAAGTGGCTGATGTTGTGGTTGCTTTGGAGGACCTGTTTGATGAACGCACGGTACAGAATGATTTCCTGCCCCGGCTGGGCGTACCTCCCAAGCCCAGGTTTTTGAGGCGTTGTCGTGCCATTGCCCGCTTGCCGGAATCCGCCCGCGCTCTCCTGGCCCGGGGAAAAATGGACGGGGAAACCGTTGACCTGCTGGGCCGTTGGCAGGTTGAAGAGGTTGATCGGCTTGTATCCATGGCTGAGAAAGTGTCCGTCAATCGCAACAAGTTGAAGGAGATCGTGGCTTTGACAACTGATTTAGCCGGCCGTGACCGGACCAGCCCGGCGGAACTGCTGTCCTTGATTGCTGAACAGCATCCCGAATGCCTGGAGTCGGCTGCCGCCTGGCGCCAGCAGTTGGAGGAATGGATGTATCCCTTCCTGGCCACGGCTGAAGATCGCTTCCAGGTCTGGCACCAGTCCCTGCCATTGACGAAGAACATGAAAATAGTGCCGCCGCCCGCATTTGAAGGCTCCACCTATACCCTGCAGGTCAATTTTCGCGATGCCGGCCAGTGGCAGGCGGCCGTGGAGCGGCTGACATCTCTTGAAGTAGAGAAAATCCATGAGCTTTTCTCCCGTTAAGCCGCTTTTTCAGCCGCGGCAGGTGCTGGTGGAAGAGGATGCCTTCCGTTATCCCTATACCCGGGAAATTTTGGACCGTCTGGACGGCGTGCCGGTGGTTACGGTTGCCCGTCCCGGCCAGGAAACCTTTTCACAGCTTCAATACGATCCGGCGAAAACCCTGCTGCTCATGGTCCACCGCGGCCGGTTTTTCAAGCCCTGTCCGGGAACCGCTGAAAGCTACCGCTGCTGCCTGTACCAGATACTGCACCTGGCCCTGGGATGTTCCATCGGCTGCCGCTACTGCGTCCTTCAGGGTTATTTGAACAACCCTTTTATTACCCAGTTTGTCAATCTGGAAGATGCCTTCACGGAGCTTGAAGCGGTTTTCAATGAATCTCCCGATGCTTTTTTCCGCGTCGGCACCGGCGAGTTTACCGACAGCCTGTTCATGGACTCGATAACCGGGCTGTCGCCGAAGCTGGTGAATTTTTTTGCCGATAAGAAAAACGCGGTGCTTGAGCTGAAGACGAAAAGTGTTGCCATTGACAACCTGCTTGATTATGATGGTCCGGTGGGTGAGGCCATTGTTTCCTGGAGCTTGAACGCTTCCAGCGTTGCCAGGCGGGAGGAGGGCCGGGCACCGTCTTTAGAGGAGCGGCTTCGGGCTGCCGCCCGCTGCCGGGACCGGGGATACCGCATCGGCCTTCACTTTGATCCGATGATCTTTTTCCCGGGCTGGGAGGAGGAATACGCCGAGACCGCCAGGATGATTTTTGATTTCCTCAACCCTGATGATATCATCTGGATTTCCCTGGGAGCTTTTCGCTTCATGCCCCCGATGAAAGAAGTGATCAGGGAAAACTATCCCGGCACCCGGATCATCTACCAGGAGTTCATCCGCGGCCTGGATGGAAAAATGCGCTACTTTTCCGCTATCCGCCGACAGCTGTATCGGCACCTGCTGGCGGAAATCCGACGTTACGCCCCGGAAGTGTTTGTTTACTTCTGCATGGAAAACGACTGTATGTGGGAAGATGTTTTCGGCTATGCGCCGACGGACAACCGGCAGTTGTCCTCCTGGTTGGATCAATGCTGCTATCGCTGTCAGGCTATGAAGTCGTTTGACTGAAACAGGTCTTTTCGGCCCGCAACCTAAGATTTTATTTTACCATGAAGGAATGAAGAACATGAAGTTCAATGAGAAACTCTTCAGGCTTTTCAAGTCTTCATGGTTTCACAATTTTCTTGTTTTTCATAAACGAAGTTCAGAAATAAGTCGCCAAGGCGGGCTTGACGCCCGCAACCCAAATCAGGGTATCAGGATGTTCCGGCATGGTTCTCGCTCATTCTCGCGGCACATCGTGTGCCGCTCCGAGGCGTCCGCCGCGAATC
>JAOZRP010000476.1 GCA_029940125.1 bacterium | reverse complement strand
GTTTTTACCAGTGAGGAAAGGGGGTGAATCGCCGAAAAGTATTTCTGTTCGTTAGATTACGGAGAGGATTAACGAGGAATTCTACATTAGGAGAGTGGTTATGAAAATAAGAAAAAATTGGTTGTTGCTGGGTATGGGGATGCTGGGGGTGCTGCTGGTTACAGTAACCGCCTGTACGACCTTTACCGATCAGCGGGCCAGTGCCTTGAAATTGCCGGTGCCCGTGGAAGGAGCCCAGTATATCGGTAATGAAGCCTGCGCTGACTGCCATGACGAGCTGGTGGCCAAGTTCAGCGGCTCCATTCACGACCGGATCATGGCGTCGGAAACGGCCATCGGCATGCAGGGATGTGAAACCTGTCACGGCCCGGCCAGCAAGCACGCTGATGATGAAGATCCGGAAATGATTATTTCCTTTAAAAATCTGGATGCCGACCAGGCTTCCGCCGTCTGTCTCCGCTGTCACAGCGACGGTGAACAGATGGACTGGGCCGGTACCGCTCATCCGTTCAACGAAGTCGCCTGTACCACCTGCCATCAGGTTCATGATGCCCCGGTGAAGGAAAATTCACTGAAAAAGGCTGAACCGGAACTCTGTTACCAGTGCCACCAGCTGGAACGGGCAAAAATGTACTATCCTTCCCACCATCCGGTCAAGGAAGGCAAAATGGTTTGCAGCGACTGCCACGCCAATCACGGTTCCATGGTCAGCAACCTGAAAACCGACGAGCGGCTTAACGATCTCTGCCTCAACTGCCACACCCGTTACCAGGGTCCGTTTGTTTTCGAGCATGCCCCGGTCAGCGATGACTGTACCATCTGTCATGATCCCCACGGGACGGTAGCCAACAATCTCAAGATTCAGAACGAGCCTTACCTGTGCCTGCAGTGCCATGAGCCCCATTTTCATAGTGGAAGGGTGACTGGTGCTACCAGCGTTGGACCGGATGGTTCAGGTAATACTTATCACCTGAATGCCAGCAATCCCCGGGCGTCATGGACCCAGGCCTACGCTACCAAATGTACCCAGTGCCATGTGCAGATCCATGGCAGTGACCTGCCTTCCCAGACTGTTCCCGGGCAGGGCCGTGGTTTAACCCGATAATGAACGGATGTAAGGAGGAATCATGAAACGGATAGCTATATTATCCCTGTTGGCGGTCTTCCTGATCCTTGCTCCCAGTTTAACCAAGGCCGACCAGACCACCGGTAAGGTTACCTTGGGCGTGGAGGCCAGGGACGTGGACGACTCCAAGGAAGGTGCCGGGGAATATCGGCATCTGGAACAGGGTGGAGAATTGACCCTGGATGCCGAGGTTGACGGCTGGCAGCGTGGGGTCAAGTACGATGCTAATTTTGCTATTTTTAACGATGATGAGATCGAGGGTGGTTTGAGTTTGGACGTCAAGCGCTACTTCCGCACCGAGAACAAGTACCAACGTTTTATCCATTGGCTGGAAAACGATGACCTGGTGAACTGGAACGATGATCCGGATTTTAGATTTCCTGCCACTATGGGACCTGCTGGTACCGATCTTTACTATGTGGCAATAGGTAATAAAGGAGTTATGTGTCATCCGGAAATGTTGGGGGCCAACGTGGCCATCGCCCAGCATGATTCCTGGGGTAACGATCTCTACATCATCCGCCAGGAACTGACCAGTCACAACGAGTTTCTTATCCCCGGGGCTGAGTTCATCAAGATTCACGCCGATTACCGTCGGGAGGAACGGCGGGGCTACGA
>JAOZRP010000475.1 GCA_029940125.1 bacterium | reverse complement strand
TTGGGTTGCGGGCGTTAAGCCCGCCTTAGACCATTAAGGCTGCGATGAAGTGCCTGGGCCTGTTCCTGAAGCCGTTTTCTGGATTTGTGCAGGCCTTCCTGATTAGCCTGAGTCAGAAAAATCCCTCCTCACTTTTACATTTTTGCAACTTAAGGTAAAGTTTTCCCGGCTTTCCGACGAAACGATTGTTGTGACGGGAGTGGGTTGAAGGTTGGGAATCGCATGCGCCGCTTGCCTCTCTTCCCGCTATTGCTGCCGGTTCCATTCGCTGAAACGATATTTTTAAGACCGGAATACATTGGCCGGGATGATAGGTGCCCGGTCTCTTCCTTTTTTTTGTTGGCAAAGAGGTTTAAACCATGATCAGTGGCAGGATGCTGATTGTTGACGATAACGCTTCACTGCGGGAAAGCCTGACAGCGGTTTTTCTGGCCGAAGGTTTTCTGGTTGATCAGGCGGAAGATGGGGGCCTGGCAATTGAAAAGCTGGAAGAACATAATTATGATGTGGTGATAACCGATATAAAAATGCCGAAAATTGGCGGTATTGATGTTCTTAAGGCGGCGAAAAAGTTGAATCCTTCCAGCGTCGTGGTGATGATGACCGGATACGGCACGGTGGAAAGCGCCGTGGAGGCGATGAAACATGGGGCCAGCGACTATTTGCAGAAGCCGTTTTCCATTGAGGAAATGCAGCTGCGGGTGGTCAACGGGCTGAAAATACGCCATTATGAGCATGAGCTTACCTACCTTCGCGGCGAGCGCAACATTATTTATCATTTTGACAACTTTATTGGTGAAAGTCCCAGTATTAAAAAGGTTTTCGCCATGTTGAAAAAGGTTTCCCGCAGCAATGCCAGCATTCTGATAACCGGTGAAACCGGCACCGGCAAGGAACTGGTAGCCGGTGCCATTCATTATTCAAGTCAGCGTTCCAGCAACAGCTTCGTCAAGGTTAATTGTGCCGCTTTGCATGACAACCTGTTGGAAAGTGAATTGTTTGGTCATGAAAAGGGGGCCTATACGGGAGCGGTAAAGCAGCGCATCGGCCGCTTTGAACAGGCCCATCGGGGAACGCTGTTTTTGGATGAAATTGGTGATATGAGTCTCAACACCCAGGCCAAAGTGCTGCGGGTTATCCAGGAAAAGGAATTTGAGCGGCTTGGCGGCGGCAGGACCATTAAGGTTGACGTCCGCATCCTTTCGGCAACCAATAAAGATCTGGCCCAGGCCGTCCAGGACAAAGCTTTTCGGGAAGACCTCTATTTTCGCTTAAATGTTATTACCATTAAAATTCCGGCTTTGCGGGAGCGCAAGGAAGACATCCCTTTGCTGGCCAACTATTTTTTGAAAAAATTTGCCGGCGACTTAAAGAAAAATGTACGTCATATTTCTCCCGGGGCCCTTTCCCTGCTCAAACGCTACCAGTGGCCGGGAAATGTCCGTGAACTGGAAAATTGCCTGGAACGGGCGGTGTTGATGTGCGAAGGCAGTGAGATTAAACGGGAGGATCTGTTCTTTATGGAGGACGTGGAACCGGCAGCGGATGGTGAAGGACCAGCTTTAAAAATTCCTCCCTCAGGCATTAAATTAAAGGATATGGAAAAATCGCTGGTCGTTGAAACGTTGAAAATGTGCAACTGGGTGCAAAAGGACGCCGCGGAAATGCTGGGAATCAGCAAGCGGGTAATGAACTATAAAGTCAAGCAGTATAACCTTTCCAATCCCCGCTGGATCAAGAACAAATAA
>JAOZRP010000142.1 GCA_029940125.1 bacterium | reverse complement strand
GCTTACTTGAAAATTGGGTGCACTTGACCGCCATTCCGCTGCGGCCTATGGCCTTGCTCCATGTCGGCAAGTGATCCTAGTTGTTTTCTTTTCAAAACTATACGAATAGAACGAATAATTATATTGACTTTTGCCAGATAGAAACATATAATGCAACCATGAAAGAATTACTATATCAATATAATCCGTGGTGGGAAGAATCGTTCAAAAACGAAAATGTTAAACCACGTGAAAAGTATCTCGTTGAACTCAGAAAAAATTTAAATTTTAAACAGATTATCATCCTCACAGGACTTCGTCGTGTCGGCAAAACAACCTTGATGAAACTAATTATCGAGGAACTCATAGCCAAAGGCATTGACCCAAAACATATTTTGTATGTGAGCCTAGATGACTATTTATTACACAAAAACAATATTATAGAAATTGTTAATGAATTCAGAAAAGTTCATAAAACAAAAATAGAAGAGAAAATATATCTATTTCTTGATGAAGTTACATACAAAGAAGATTTTCATGTTCAGTTAAAAAACATCTATGACTCCCAGAACACCAAACTATTTGTAGCTTCTTCATCAGCATCAATGCTACGGGATAAGAAAGCCAGTCTAACAGGTCGGGCCATAACACTTGAAATAAAACCACTCGACCTTGAAGAATATCTATTTTTCAACGGGATAAGTATAAAAAAGAGAGATAAACAATTATACAAATCACACTTTCTTGAATACTGCAAAGTTGGTGGCTTGCCAGAAAATGTTCTCAATCCAAGCAGAGAATATTTAATGAATCTGGTCGATGACATTATCCAAAAAGACATAACTGCTTTTCATGCCATTAAAAACCACCAAATAGTTCGAGATTACTTTACCCTTTTAATGGAGCGAAGCGGTAAGCAGTTGAGCATAAATAAGATTGGGAAAATCCTCGGCATATCACCAGATACTTCAAAAAGATATTTAAGCTTCTTTGAATCAACCTATCTTATCTACCTCCTTCCACGTTGGGGGAAAACAAACCAAAAATTATTATCTGCTAAAAAAATATACGCCTCTGATCTTGGCATAAAACATATGTTCATGGGTGAGAGAGACTTAGGCAGTTATTTTGAAAACTACATATACCTATTGCTGAGAAACAAAAAGACGCTATACTATCTATATGAGAACACAACGGAAATTGACTTCTTCACAGAAGATAAAATTTTAATAGAATCAAAATTCTACACAGAACTAAACCCAAAGCAGGAGAAATTATTCAATGAATACCCTGCCAATCAAAAATTGGTAATTGACTCTGTAGAAAAGTTAGAGATTTTAAATGAGATTTAACCAATAAGGATTGGGACGACCTATTGAGGTAAATTTGATTGCTGCCATGGACTACGCGGGGCATGCCAACAAACAAACTTTGATTATCGCAAAAAAGAGGGGTTGGTGATGGCAATAGATATTGACAAATTGACCGAAAAGGAACTTGTTGAGCTTAATCACAGAATTGTGGAGAGGTTGAAGTTTCTGGAATCAATGAGAACGCACGTTGAAATGATGAGGTTCAGCGTTGGAGAAAAAGTTTCGTTCTTTCCTCCGGGACGCGGAAAAGTAACCGGCATCTTGGTCAAATACAATAAGAAAACGGTCACGGTTCTCACCGAAGATGGTCAAAAATGGAATGTATCCCCTCAGTTAATAGAATCGGCAAAAGAATCAAAAGGAACTGGCAAACGTTCAGGAGATGTAATTGAAATTAATCCAAACCCCATATCTACGAAGTAAGACGATAAAATATTTTTTTACCCCCTTCTTAATCATTGGGCTGTTCCTTTTCCCGGTATCCGTAATCGCGCATACCACGGCCCTCATCCCACATCTCAATAAAAACGGTCAGGAAATCATCAAAATTCTTCATTTTCACCCCGCTTCCGGTGCCAATCTCATGGGAATTCGTTTAGATGCGGAAGACACCAAAGACCTGAAAGGACTGGAGTCAATTTTTTTCATTCACGAAAAGGAAAAAATAAATTTGGCTACGGTCGCGATCCCGGATTACTATACGGTACGCGGCGAAAGAAGAAAAACATATACCATCCCCATCAATAAAAAAAGCGGTTTTTTCAAGCCCGGTGACTACATTATTGTCGTAAAGCATAAAGTTCATTGGAAAGAACGTGAGGGCCTCTATAGACAGAAAGTCGCAAAATTCTGCCTCAATTTATTCGGGGTTCTTACTGACTGGCCGAACCGGGTACTCAAGAACGCGCCTGAAATAATCCCATTGGTTCCGCCGTACAACGTGCGTGCCGGCAGTCTGTTCAGAGCCGAGGCCGTCAATGAAGAAGGCAGGCGCATTCCCCACGCCAGGATAAACATTGAATATCTCAACTACACCCTGGGCGACACGGAACTTGATACAACCACCGCCGGCTTCATCAAGGAAGACATGGCGGACACCATTGTTTTTACGGACAACAGCGGGAGCTTTTCATTTGTTCCTCCAAGAAAAGGCTTGTGGACCTTCACGCTGGCGGATGGAGACAACAATAAACTCATCCAGGGAAAAGAGCTTGAGTATGATTCCTCGCTTTCAATACTGGTTAAATAAAACACTGGGCTAGCCAAACCATGCACCTCTGTGCAGCAAACAGGGGTGGAAAAAGCGCAACAGCACTTACCTGAAGAAAAAAACATGACAAAAGAATTAATAACCGCAAGTATCGGGATGTCTCTCTTTATTATTTGTCCAAGAATGGCTGGCATGGTTAATATTATCGCCAAAAATTCCCAGGTTTCCCTGGTCTACACGGCTTTGCTTGGAACTCTCTTCTCCATACCATTAGTCATAGCCATGGTTTTGATCTTTGCCAAGCTTGGCATCTGGGGGGCCCTTTCCTTTTGTGTCCTGACCGATTTAGGGGCCGCATTGCTGATGAAGGAAATAAGCCTCAAGGCCGGAATGGAAACCCTGGTCATTGCCGTATTTGTTATTGTTGGAGTCAAGGTGGCCCCTTATATTACCAACTTATTCGTCAAATGAAACATTTCCGCGGTACCCACTCCCAAGCTGAAGGTATGATTCAAAAACAGCCAGCCCGCGGACTACGCATCGATCGGATAAACAAAACATTCGGAACCTACCGGGTCCTGACCGACATTTCCTTTACCGTCGTCCACGGCGAAATCCTGGGGCTCATCGGCCCCAACGGCGCCGGGAAGTCAACCCTGCTGGAATGCATCACCGGCCTGCTGCCGGTGGAATCCGGCACGGTCGGCTGGGAGGATGAAAATCTTTCCCGCCAGCGGCGCCAACAGCTGCTCTGGTATCAACCGGACAACATCCTGCCCTTTGCCGGTCAGCGGGTAGCCGCGACCCTTTCATTTTTCCGGCGGGCGCATGGCGCCTCCGAGGCTGACCTCGAACAGCTGGTTGACGGTCTGGACCTTTCCCCCATGCTGAACAAGCCCCTGCAGGCTCTATCAAAAGGCTACCGTCGCCGGGTGCTGCTGGCCATCGCCCTGCTGAGCCGGCAGCCGCTGCTGATGCTTGACGAACCCTTTGACGGCTTCGACCTCAAGCAGTCCCTGGCGGTGATGGACCTCCTGCGGCAGTGCCGGACGGGGCGAACCATGATTCTTTCCATCCACCAGTTGAGCGAAGCGGAAAAAATCTGTGACCGCTTTCTCCTGCTTGACCAGGGCCGGATGATGGGAATCGGAACCCTTGACGAGTTGAGACGCCAAGCCGGCCTCAGCCCGGAGGCATCGCTCGAGGAGGTGTTCCTTGCCATCATCTGAGCGGCTTTCCAGATTCCAGCTGGCCCGCTTGATCCTGATCCAGGAAATCCGCGGCCTGCTGGCCGCCCCCGCCCTGTGGATCATGCTGATCATCGTCTCGCTGCTGGTCGGCTACAGCTTCATCCAGGCCGTGGAGCTTTTCAGCCAGGCCAGCCGGACGGCGAAATCCTTCCCGGAACTGGCCAGCGGCATGAACCCCATGGAAGGCATCTTCGTCCCCACTTTCGGAGCCTACTACCTGACCGAAACCCTGCTTCTGCCCTTCGTTGCCATCCGGATTATCGGCCTGGACAAACAAAGCGGCGCCCTCAAGCTGCTGCTGCAGCTGCGGCTGCCGCCCCTCTCCCTGTGCGGCATCAAGCTGGCCGCCATGGGAATTGTCTGGCTGCTCAGCCTGCTGCCGGCCCTGCTGGTGCTGGTATTCTGGCACCACCTGGGCGGCCACATTTACCCGCCGGAAATTGCGGTTCTGTTCGCCGGCCATGGCCTCTATTCCCTGGCAGTAGTCACCATTGCCATGTTTGCCGCCACCATCAGCGATTCCCTGCCCACGGCGGCCATGATCTGCCTGGCAGTCACTTTGGGCTCGTGGGTGCTTGATTTCGCCGCCGGCGGCCAAAGCGGAGCTCTGGAAATTCTCGGCAGCCTTTCGCTGACCGGCATGCTGCGGCAGTTTGAAGGCGGCCTGCTGTCAACGACCCTCATCGCCGCTTTCCTTAGCCTGTCCCTGCTGTTTTTTCTGCTGACAGCGATCTGGCTGCACCCTGGCCGCCGTTCGGCCTTCAAGCTGAGAAATTCCCTGATGGTATTGCTCGCCCTGGGCGGCCTGCTGGCCGGAGCGTCCCTGGCTCCCCGGTACGTGGACCTGACCGAGAACCGGAAACACTCGTTCAACCCCGCCGACGCCCGCGCCCTGCGGCAACTGGACAAAACCCTGACCATCACCATCCACCTGGACCCGCAGGACAGCCGCTTCCTGGACCTGGAACACGACCTTCTCGCCAAGTTGAAACGCTGCGTCCCCAAACTGGAGCTGCACTATGCCGCGACCGGATCGACAGGTTTGTTCAGCGCCGCAAAAATTGACAACTACGGGCTCATCGAGTATGAATACAATGGTCGGCAGGATCAGAGCTATTCCAACAGCCAGAACGAAATCCTGTCGATAATTTACCACCTGGCGGGGATGCGGGTGACCTCCGAACCGGTGCCGATCTACCGGGGCTATCCCCTGGTCGCGGACGCCCGGAGCAACCGGTGGTGGTTTTATCTCATCCTGCCCCTGTTCTTCCTCGGCATTGGAATCCCCGGCTGCCGGGGAAAATGGTAACCCAACCTAAATGGAGTCAACCGCATGAAATTTAAAAGTATTATTACCATCATCATGACCGCGGCCCTGGCCGCGTTGATCTTCGCAAATGTTTCCACGGTGATGGCCGCCGACGCCGGAACCATCCTGTTTGATTTTTCCGGGGAAACCGTCGGGGCGCCGCCCAAGACCTTCACCGCCGCGGTGGGCAACTGGATTATCGGCAGGGACGGCAGGAACACGGTCCTGGTGGTGGACGGCCGCCAATGGAAGCAGGGGGTGGCCTCGGCCGGCCTGGCCGACAAGGCCCGGACCCTCTACGGCAAACGGTACGCCGAATTCCTTGACAACGTCACCGCCTATGCCTACTTCCCCTTTGCGGTGGCCGGAAAAGTTGAAAACTTCACCAACGGGGAAATAACCGTCGAATTCAAGGCCATCGCCGGACGGATCGACCAGGGAGCAGGCATCCTCTTCGACCTGAAGCCCAACGGCGACTACTACGCCCTGCGGGCCAATCCCCTGGAAAACAACCTGGTGCTGTGGCGCTACAAACACGGCAGGCGAAGTTCGGTCAGCTGGGTGCGCAACGTCAAGACGCCCTCCCGCAGATGGCACACGCTGAAACTGACCGTCGACGGCAGAAAGATTAAAGGCTATGTCAACGGCAAACAATATCTTGCCAAGCAGCTGCCGGCACCGGTTTCCGGCCGGGTGGGCTTGTGGACCAAAGCCGACAGCGTTATCTATTTCGACAACTACCGGGTAACGGGCCGGTAGTAAACCGGCTGAACAAGAGGCCGGAACGCTTAGCAAGGTGAGTGAAAAAACACAGAGGGACAACAACTAATGAAGGAAGACAGCCATGGCAAGTGGCTGCTTTGAATAATTTTGAATCAGGAGGAGAAACGCTGGAGGAAGTTATGCATTGCGAACAGACACCGCTGCGGGCGGTTATCCGAATTTTTATCGTAACTTTGAGCCTGCTCTTGTTGGGCGCCGGCGGTTCCACTATCACAGCCGCAACGGGAACCAATGCTGGCTGTGGCTACAGCATAACGATTAAAGAAGCCGCGAAAATCCTGGACGTCCCCGGTAATGATCTACAGAAAAACATCCGGGAGACATTGGTGTCCCCTGACAACCTTCGGAACAAAACCTATCAAGGCATTCCATGCTCATACCACTTCAGATCAAAAACAAATTTTCTGAAATCGATCAATTATACCGTTTATGTATACAATGATCTCGGACGGGCGCGGCAGGAATTCAAAAAGATGAGA
>JAOZRP010000141.1 GCA_029940125.1 bacterium | reverse complement strand
CAGGCCAACGCCGACGGCAATCAGGATTTTGGCTGGATGTTGAAAAGAAGACATGTGAAAACCAACCGACAATGAAAAAATGCCGGAGCAGACCTGTAAGCCGAATTCTGTTCTCCCCGAACGGGAAGCGATGACCATTCATCTAGGATTGCGGTCACCCGCAACCTCAAGCGACCTACCCGCTCTACCCGGCAGATGCCTTCAGACGGGCCGTCCTATATCCGCGAACGGATGGATAGAGCCTATTTGGTCTTGCACCGGGTGGGGTTTGCCAAGCCACCGATGTCACCACCGGTGCTGGTGAGCTCTTACCTCGCCTTTTCACCCTTACCCCGGCCGAACCGGGGCGGTATATTTTCTGTGGCACTTTCCTGCCTGTCACCAGGACTTCGCGTTACGAAGCACCCTGCCCTGCGGTGTTCGGACTTTCCTCCCGCACCTTCAAACGAAGGATGCCGGCGGCCATCCGGTCTGCTCCGGCATGATATAATGCAATATCCCCGGGGCAAAAGCAAATCTTTTATTTTCCCTTCACCGCCTCGTCGATGGCCTGATTGGCCAATTTGTCAGCCCGGGCATTCTCGGCCCGGGGAACATGATAATATTCAACCCGGTCAAATTCCGCCGCCAGCTTCTTCACCCGCAGCACCAGGGGAATAAGCCGCCGGTTTTTCACCCGGTACTGCCCGGTCAACTGTCTGACCATCAGCTGGGAGTCGGCCCGGACCTCCACCTCTCGGCAGCCCAGACGGCGAGCCAATTCCAGGCCGGCAATCAAAGCCTCATACTCGGCCTCGTTGTTGGTCCGCTCGCCAAGAAAAACCTTTCCCTCGTCGAGCAGCTTCGATGATTCGTCCAATACCAGAAAGCCGGCCCCCGCCAGGCCGGGATTGCCCCGGGAAGCCCCATCGGTGTAAAGGACCACCTTTTTTCCCACAGCAGCCGTTCGGGCGGCACCTCCCTTTTTTTCCCGCAACGTCTCCGCATCATCGGCCGTCATTGCTTCCGGCGCTGTCGACGACGGCAGAAAAACCCGCAGCAGCTCAACCAGGCGGTCCTCCGACAAGCCGGGAACAGCCCGGGCGGCAGCGGCAAAGCTGCGCGTTTCCAGCAACACCCGCAGGACTTTTTGAGCTTCAATCAAAGAGCAATCGTTTTCACTCACCATCGGTTTCCGGCACGCTGTACATGATCCGCTGGCAGTTGGGACAGTTGAGAATTTCATCGCCCTTGAGCAGGTTGATGTAGACCTGGGGAGGAACATTGACATGGCAGCCCATGCAGGTTCCCCGCTCGACACTGACGACGGCATTGGCAAAACGCCGGCGAATGCGATCGTAGCGGGCCAGCAGCCGCTTGTCCAGAAGATCAATGGTTTTCTGCCGCTCTTTCTGGATGGCGTCCAGTTCCTGTTTCAAACCTTTTACCTGACTGGCCGTTTCCGCTTCCCGGGCGGCAATCGCCTCACGCTTCTCGGTCAGCAGGACTTCCTGGTCGTTTAACTGCGACTGCAGGGCTTCCGTTTCTTCAAGCAGTTCCAGCAAGCCGGTTTCATAAAGGTTCATTTCCTTCTCACTGGATTCTATTTCCTTCAAGGCGGCAAAGTACTCCTTGTTGTTTTTTATCTGGGTCAGTTTTTCCTTTGAATCCGCCACCATGGCCTTGAGCCGCTCAATTTCAACCTGGATATTCTGCCGTTCGGCATTTTTGGCCGCCAACTGCTCGTTCAAACCGGCCATAACACCGACAAGTTCCTCTTCTTCCTCTTTCAGCCGGTCAATTTCAACCCCAAGCTGTTGCTCCTGTTCCCGCATCCGACTTAAATCAAGGTCAATTTCCTGCAGCCGCCATAAAAAATGAATCTGATTCTCCAAAGCATTTCCTCCCTTCCGGCTCCAGCCGGCTTTTTATTACCACCCCTGCAAGGGGTCTGTTTCCTGTTCATAGATATGCACCGCCGCCCGGCCGCCGTCATGGCGGTGAAGGTAACGGCAAAATTCATCGCGAAGGGTTTCCAGGACCGGCGCCTCGGTGGCAAAATGGCCGGCGTCAATCACCGGCAGCCCGGTGGCTTCCACCAGTCTGGCATCATGATATTTAAGATCCCCAGTCAGGAAAAGGTCGGCATCGGCCTCAACGGCAGCCTGATAAAGGGAAAAACCGCTGCCGCCGCACAGGGCCAGACGCTTGATCTTTTTTCTTTTTTCCCCGCCGGCCACCCGCACCCTGGAGATGGACAGTTTTTCCTTGACCAGCTCCACCACTGCCGGAAGGTCCAGGGCATCCGGCAGTTCTCCCACCCGGCCCAGGCCGACAGTTCTGCCGGCATTTTCCAGGGGATAAAGGTCAAAGGCCGGGGTTTCGTAGGGATGGACGTCCATCAGGGCCTTGACCACCGGACCCAGACAATTCTTTGCCACCCTGACTTCAAGCCTGAATTCATCCACCTCGTTCATTTCTCCCACGACGCCGCAAAAAGGAGCAGCGGCAGTTGAAGGACAAAAGGTGCCGGTACCCGGGACGGAGAAAGAACAGCAGCTGTAATGATCAATGGTGCCGGCCCCGGCTTCAAACAAAGCGTTGGCTACGGCATCACGGCTGGCTGCCGGAACAAAAACCGCCAGCTTGTACAGGGCAATTTCACCGGTCCGGCTCAGCACCTCGCAGTTTTCCAAACCCAGGCGTTTCGCCAGCACATCATTCACGCCGCCGGAAACCACGTCCAGGTTGGTGTGAGCGGCATAAATGCTGACTTCATTGACCAGGGCCGCCCGGACCACATCAGCCGGATAGCGGTCAACCCTGATCGTTCTCAGGGGAGTAAACAACAGGGGATGATGGGCAAAAATAAAATTCGCCCTTTTCTCCCGGGCCGCCCGGACCACATCAGCAGTCGCATCCAGACACAACATTATACCCTGCAAAGGCTGGTTCGGGTCGCCAACCTGGAGTCCGCAGTTGTCCCACTCCTCACTGTAAGAGAGGGGAATGCGTTCTTCGATATAGCTGATAAAATTTTGCTGACTGATCATGTGCGGCGGCCGTAAAACTAAAAAAGTGCACCCACTTTGCGGGTGCACTTTAAGCTTGAATCATTTCCTCCTGTCTGAAGGAGGAATCACCTCCTGCAGGGCGAGAAATTTCTTTCATTAATCTCAATATTCTGCTCCAGAAAATCCGATGGGCCCACCTGGGTTCGAACCAGGGACCTACCGGTTATGAGCCGGTGGCTCTGCCAGCTGAGCTATGGGCCCGAACAAGAAGTTCAGAAACTAAACTCATTTTTTTTGTTTGTCAAGGGAAAAGTAGCCAAGCTGACCCTTGACTTCCCACGTTATCATCAGTATGCTGGCGACTCTATCATTAGCTCCTGAAAGGACGCTGCCACTATGGACGCATCAAAAACTGCCAAGCCAAACCTGGATATTTTCCTGCAGCCCACTTTTTTTATTGAATGCAGCCATCCCCGGATCCGGGAAACCGCTCAACAGCTGACCCGATCCCTGCCGGAAGCAAAAATGAAGGCCCGGTCCCTGTTCCTTTTCGTCCGCGACGAAATCCGCTACGACCCCTACTGTTTTTCCACCAGCCGGGAAGACTACCAGGCCCACGCGATCCTGGCCCGGGAACGGGGCTACTGCATCCAGAAGGCAGTACTGCTGGCCGCCCTCTGCCGGGCCGTCGGCATCCCGTCACGCCTGCTGCTGGCCCACATCAGGAACCACCAGGTCCCAAAGAAGCTGGCGGAAATGATGCAAACCGATGTTTTCTACTGCCACGGCTACAATGAAATGTATCTGGACGGCCGCTGGCTGAAAGCCACCCCCACCTTCGACCGCTTCATGTGTGAACGGCTGGGAATACAAACGGTGAATTTTGACGGCAGCCGGAATGCGGTTTTTGAAGCCTGCAGTCTGGACGGGCGTCCGCACATCGAATACCTGCATCAATGGGGACCATTCGCGGACCTGCCGTTTGAGGAAATTCTTCGCATATTCAATGACAAATACGGCCAGGGCATGATTCAACGCTGGATCGACGCCGGAGAGCAGCATGGCAACTGACAAAAAACTGGCGGCACGGGCCCGGGAAGCCGTGGAACGGGAACCCTTTGCCCGCCGGCTGGGAATTCACCTCCTTGACTGTGCACCCGGGTACGCCCGGGTGGAAATGACCCCTACTGAAGAGCTGAGCAACCTTTTTCACATGGTTCACGGCGGCGCCATTTTCTCGCTGATGGATGAAGCCTTCCAGGTAGCCTGCAACAGCCGTGGCACCCTGGCGGTAGCTTTGGGCCTGCACGTTTCCTATCTGAAAGCTCCGGCCATGGGAAAGCCGTTGCGGGCCGAGGCCAGGGAAGTATCCCTAAATTCGCGCATTGCCACCTACGAAATCACGGTCAGGGACGAACAGGAAAACCTGGTCGCCACCGCCCAGGCAACCGCCTACCGTAAAAAAACAGATAATTTTTTCCATGAATCCTGACGCCATTCGACAATCCATCCACACTGCCCTGGGGAAAAAACCGGCTGACCTGATCATCACCAACGGCACCCTGGTCAATGTCTTTACCGCCGAGCTGCTTCCCGGAACCGACGTGGCCATCAAGGGAAATCGTTTCGTCGCCGTGGGCACTATTCCCTCAGCTGCCCGTGGAAATGAAACCAGGGTGATTGACGCCGACGGTGCCTTTCTGCTGCCGGGATTCGTGGAAACCCATACCCACATCGCCAACGTTTTCCGCCTTCACGACTTTGTCCGCCTGGTCCTGCCCCGCGGCACCACGACCGTGGTCACGGAAGTCACGGAACTGGGCAACAGCCTGGGACTGGCCGGCATCCAGGCCTTTCTGGCCGAAGCCCGGCGGCAGCCGATGAACATCAAGGTCACCGCCCCCTGCTTCTCGCCGCCGTACCCGGAAATGGAAACCGTCCATCCTTTCAGTCTGGCGGATTATGAAACCCTGTTCAGGGACCCGGACATCGTTGGCGTTGGCGAAGCCTACTGGCCCCGCATCGTCAACAATCCCGATCAAAAAACTCTGGAGCTGCTGTCGCTGGCCTGGCAGCACCATCTGCCCCTCCAGGGACATGGGGCCGGGGCCCGGCGGGAAAAGCTTAATGCCTTCATTGCCGCCGGCATTGCTTCTGACCATGAACCCATCACCGCCGCAGAAGCCCTGGAACGGCTGCGGCTTGGCCTTTTCGTGATGATCCGCGAAGGCAGCATCCGCCAGGACCTGGAAGGGGTGGCGGCGGTCAAAGACATGATCAGGGATTTTCGCCGGCTGTCCATCTCCACTGACGGAGTCACCAGCTCCCGCCTGCTGAACCAGGGGCACCTGGACGTTCTGGGGCGCAAAGCGGTCGCCCTGGGCTTTGATCCGGTCACCACCGTCCAAATGCTGACCCTCAACGCCGCCGCTGCTTTCGGCTTTAGCGACCTGGGAGCCATCGCCCCCCATTTTCGCGCCGATTTGCAGATCGTTGCCCATCTGGAAGAATTTACCCCGCACACGGTTATTGCCGGCGGCCGGGTGGCGGCGGAGCGGGGAAAGCTGACCATCGCCGGCGAGGAATACCATTATCCTCCTTTCGCCTGCAATTCACTGAACCTCGATCCCCTGACTGCCGAAAGCTTTCGGTATCCAGCCAATGGCAGTGAAGTCACTGTCCGGGCCGTCCGACCCGACCGCCAGACCATGGTCACCCACGAGGAAATCGTCACTCTGCCGGTTGAAAACGGCAACATCAGGGCCGTTCCCGAACAAAGCATCCTCAAATATGTGGTTATCAACCGCTACGGCCGGCAGCACCTCAGCCGCGGGTTCCTGGCCGGGACCGGCATTCGCCGCGGCGCGATCGCCTCCACCCTCAACTGGGAAGCCTATCAGCCCACGGTTTACGGGGCCAGCGAAGAGGAGATGTCCACGGCATTCAACCGCCTGCTGGAAATCAGGGGGGGCATTGTCGTGGTTGACGGCGGAAAAATTCTGGCCGAGCTGCCGCTGCCCATCGGCGGCATCTGCTCCAACCTGCCCATGGAAGAAATAAACCGGCGGGAAAAAGACATTGAAGCCGCCCTGGAACACTTGGGATCAACGCTGGACAATCCCTTTTTCCACTACCAAACCCTTTCCTTTACCGGCCTCCCTTTCCTCAGGTTGACCGACAAGGGATTGTATGATGTCAGGAAGGGAGATTCCCTGCCCCTGATCATCGAATAAAAGGAAAACCCGGCATTAGTACCTTACCCCTGAAAGGCTGTCACTCTTTTCAGCACCCCCTTGAGGGGTATAAAAAACAAGAAATTGTCGGAAATACCTTCAAGGTGTTCGGGCTTGGCTCATAGCGGTATTGGCCGCCGAACGAATCACACGATGTG
>JAOZRP010000474.1 GCA_029940125.1 bacterium | reverse complement strand
CTGAAAGGCTGTCACTCTTTTCAGTACCCCCTTGAGGGGTACAAAAAACAAGAAAATTTTCAGTTTATTGCTAGCTCTAATATGTTGGAACCAAAAAACGCAATAACCTTAACAACCATGAAGGATTCTCAATGCGATTTTGTTTTCTTCGTGTGCTTCGTGTACTTCGTGGTGAAATACGTTTGGGTTGCGGGCGTTAAGCCCGCCTTGGTACCTTACAGGAATATACATAATGGCGAAAAAGAAGGCAAAAACCACTTTTTACTGCACATCCTGCGGCTACCAGTCGCCAAAATGGCTGGGGAAGTGCCCGGGCTGCCAGGAATGGAACACCTTTGTCGAGGAACGTGAAGCCGCCGAAGAAACAGCGACATTTCCGGAACTGGCGGTTCTGAACCAGGGCAGCCGGCCGCAACCGCTGGCGGAGATTGAAAATACCCCCCCGGCCCAGGGAAAAAGCCGGATTGCCGAGTTCGACCGGGTGCTGGGCGGCGGCATTGTTCCCGGAGCCGTCACCCTGGTAGGTGGCGATCCGGGCATCGGCAAATCCACCCTGCTCCTGGAAGTGCTGGCCAATCTTTCCGCCAGCGGGCAGAAAACCATGTACGTTACCGGGGAGGAATCGCCGGGACAGGTCAAGCTGCGCAGTGAACGGCTGCGGATTGAGGCTCCCTCGCTTTACCTCCTGTCAGCCACGGAAGTGGGAGCCATCATTGCCCATACCCTGGAGCTGCAGCCCCAGGCCCTGGTCATCGACTCCATTCAAACCGTTACCGCCCCGGAAAGCACTTCACCTCCCGGCTCCGTTTCACAAATCCGCCTGGCGGCCGCCCATCTGATCAAGCTGGCAAAAACCATCAACATCCCCCTGTTTCTCATCGGCCACGTCACCAAGGAAGGGGCCATCGCCGGCCCCCGCATTCTGGAACATATGGTGGACACGGTTCTTTATTTTGAATCCGGAACCCAGCACCCTTACCGCATCCTGAGAGCGGTTAAAAACCGTTTCGGCTCCACCAATGAAATCGGCGTTTTTGAAATGACCGGCAGCGGGTTGAAAGGGGTCGACAGCCCTTCCCACATCTTCCTGGCGGAAAGACCGGCTGAACTGGCCGGCTCCCTGGTCACCGCCACCATGGAAGGATCGCGCCCCATCCTGACCGAGATTCAGGCCCTGGTGTCCGGCTCCAGCATGACCGGGATTCCCCGCCGCACCACCCTGGGCATTGACAAGGGACGGGCTTCCCTGATGATTGCCATCCTGGAAAAACAGCTGCACCTCCTGCTGGCCGACAAGGATATTTTTCTCAACGTCATCGGCGGCCTGAAAATCATTGAACCGGCCATTGATCTCGGACTGATGGGAGCCATCATGTCCAGCTACCTGGACCGGGCGATCCCCGCTTCCACCCTGCTGCTGGGAGAAGTCGGCCTGACCGGTGAAATCAGGCGGGTAAATTTCTTGGAGCAGCGATTGAACGAAGCCCGAAAATTCGGCTTCACCCAGGCAATAATCCCTAAAAATAATCTGGGGACTGCCGATAAGACGTCTATAACCATAAAGGAAATCAATAATATTGCTGAACTGCCGGCTCTTCTCTTCCCAACTGAAAGCTAGCACCTGAGGGAGAATATCCTCCAAGGCGGACTTGACGCCCGCAACCCAAATCAGGAATCAGGATGTTCCGGCATGGCTCCCGCTCATTCTCGCGGCACATCGTGTGATTCGTTCGGCGGCCAAAACCGCTATGAG
>JAOZRP010000473.1 GCA_029940125.1 bacterium | reverse complement strand
AAAATCCTGGTCACCGGCGGCTGCGGTTTCATCGGCGCCAATTTCATCCACCTGGCTTTGAAACAGCTGCCGGACTGCCGGATCATCAACCTGGACAAGCTCACCTACGCCGGCAACCCGGCCAACCTGGCCGAATGCGAGGGAAA
This sequence comes from bacterium, assembly GCA_029940125.1. Lineage (GTDB taxonomy): Bacteria > Desulfobacterota > Anaeroferrophillalia > Anaeroferrophillales > Anaeroferrophillaceae > DQWO01. The sequence goes on along the minus strand of JAOZRP010000473.1, from coordinate 1,609 downwards.
TCCCCGCTACCGCCTGGTCAGGGGCGACATCAACGAGCAGCCGCTGCTGGCCCGGCTCTTTGCCGAGGAGGGCATTGACACCGTCGTTCACTTCGCCGCTGAATCCCACGTGGACCGCTCCATCAGCGGCCCGGAGGAATTTATCCGCACCAACATCGACGGCACCTTTTGCCTGCTGGAAGCGGCCCGCCAGGCCTGGCTCAAACAGGATGCCGGTGAAAAATCTCCAGAGAGCAGCTACCGCTTTCTCCACGTGAGCACCGACGAGGTCTACGGGTCTCTGGGAACAACGGGCTACTTCACTGAAACCACTCCCTATGACCCCCGGTCACCCTATTCGGCCAGCAAGGCGGCGGCCGACCACCTGGCCCGGGCCTATTTCCACACCTACGGCCTGCCGGTAATGGTCACCAACTGCTCCAACAACTACGGCCCCTACCAGTTTCCGGAAAAGCTGATTCCCCTGATGATCAACAACGCCGTGGAAGGCCGGCCGCTGCCGGTCTACGGCGACGGCAAAAACGTCCGCGACTGGCTTTACGTCACCGACCACTGCCAGGCCCTGCTGACGGTGCTGGAGAAGGGAACGGCTGGCGAGACTTACAACATCGGCGGCAACAATGAAAAGCAAAATCTGGAAATTGTTGAAACCATCTGCGACCTGGTGGACGAACGGCTCGGACGGCTGGCGGTGGCGGGCGGCAAGAAGCCCCGCCGTTCACTGATCAGTTTTGTCAAGGACCGTCCAGGTCATGACCGGCGCTACGCCATCAACGCCGGCAAAATCGCCCGGGAACTGGGCTGGCAACCAGCGGTAACCTTTGACGAAGGCATCCGGCAGACCATCGACTGGTACCTGAACAACCGTCCCTGGATGGAGGCGGTCATCGACGGCTCCTACAGGGAATATTATCAAAAAATGTATGGAAACCGATAACGAGCGTTTATTTTCATTCGGAAACCACCGTTTCCGGGTGGAAGTCATTGAACAAATCAACAACGTCCCAGGATCATTATGGCACCCGTTACAAAAGGCATTATTCTCGCCGGCGGCGCCGGCACCAGGCTCTACCCCCTGACCCTGGTGGCCAGCAAGCAGCTGCAGCCGGTGTACGACAAACCGATGATCTACTATCCGCTGGCCACCCTGATGATTGCCGGCATCCACGACATCCTGATCATCTCCACCCCGGTGGACATTCCCCGCTTCCGGGAACTGCTGGGCGACGGGAAGCGCTGGGGAATCAGGATCGACTATGCTATCCAGCCGGAACCCCGGGGCATCGCCCAGGCCTTCCTGATCGGAGAGTCATTCATCGGCACAGATTCCGTCAGCCTGATCCTCGGCGACAACCTTTTCTACGGCCGCCTGGGTCTGAAGCGCATCTGCACTGATTTTAGCGGCGGCGCCCGCATTTTCGGCTACCCGGTCACCGATCCCGAACGCTACGGGGTAGTGGAGTTTGACAAGACCGGCCGGGCCATCGGCATCGAGGAAAAACCGTCCCGGCCACGCTCCACCTACGCGGTCCCCGGCCTCTATCTCTATGACAACCGGGTGGTGGAAATCACCAAAAACCTGCAGCCCTCGGGCCGGGGGGAGCTGGAC
>JAOZRP010000140.1 GCA_029940125.1 bacterium | reverse complement strand
ACCGGCTGCCGACTTTAGAACAACGCAAAAAACATACCGGACACTGCTGAAATCATCTTATACTATTTTTCACTATTCTGCAAAGAAATCAAGCTTCGCAGTTCCTGGATTCGTTGTTTTCCCAATCTTTCGCCGTCGGTCTGACGGTCAAAACCGGGCAGGGTGCATGGCGAACCACTTTTTCGGCCACGCTGCCCAGCAGGATATGGGAAATGCCGCTGCGCCCGTGGGTGGCCATGACAATGAGGTCCGCGTCGATTTCTTCCGTATACTTGATGATTTCCTCGTAGGGAAGGCCCGTCCTGACTTCGCTCTTGCACTGCAGACCGGCTGTTTCACAGTAGTTGGAACAATCAGCCACTTCATTTCTCAGGATATCCTCCATCCGTTCGAAAATTTCATGACTGACTTCCGCGTCCAGGTAGGATGGAATTTTGTCCATCACGGTCAGCAGGTAAAGCTCGGCGTTGAACTGCTGGCAGATTTCCACCGCGTAACGCAAGGCTATGCGGCTCAGCTCGGAGCCGTCGGTCAAGGTAAGTACTTTTTTAATCAGCATGGGACCGCCTCCTTTTCTTGTGAAAGTGATGGTTTGACTTCGTCCATCTCAATTCATCTACCAACAGTTTAACCAATTTATCATGATTTGTAAACTACCATGCCCTTGAAAAAACTACGGTCTCGGTTCATTCAGGAATGCAGCCGGCAGTAAAATTCAAAACCTGATTCATGGTTATGATTCCTTTTTCATAATCCTGGTGCCAGTTTTCAGGTACCGGCATTTGTTCGTAATGCTCGGAACGCCTGGCCTCAAAAAGTCGCAGTGGCCGGTTCATGAATTCCGCGGCGCAAAAGACTTTTTTGCCTGATGCCTGACTTGCCCGGTCCAGCCAGATCAATCCTGTTGATACGCGCAGCAGGTGATGGTCCACAATGAGGGTTTTCACGTTTTTCGCCAGCCGAAGGGCGTTTTCCCAGGCTAAGCGGCGCGCGGTTTTGTCCAGTTTCTGAAGGTAGAGAGGCGGTCCCGAGACAAAAACGATATCCGGTTTCCAGGCAAGGATCTTTTCCACGGTGGCGGCATCCACAAGCTGAATATCCGAAGCGTGGACAAAAACCTGGTCCGGCAGGTCAATGCGGGTCATCATGACCGATCCGAATATATCGGCGGCCAGCCCGTGAGGTACCGGGCCGGAAAAATGTAAGGGGCCGGCAGCTGATCCCTCCGCAATCGCTATTTTTTTCCCCAGCCATGCCTCCAGGTCGGCGGCGCGCTGCTGCATGCGGGACGGAAGGTTTTCGGGTGATTTGCCCCAGACATGTATTTCCCGGCAGTGGTCCGGCAGCTGCATCAGGGACAGCTGGTAGGGGTTTGCCTGGAGAAGGGGTACGTGGTCGCCGTGGTAGTGGCTGAAAACGATGTCGGTGGCAGTTGCCAGTGCCTTGACAATCTCCCGCCGGATTTTTATGCCGGCCGCGACCTGACAGGGATGGGGAAGAAGGCCATGCCGCCGGTATCCCAGGGCAATGCCCGGATCAATGAGAATGCGCCGCCGGCCGGCGGTCACCAGGCAGCACATGCCGCGAACTCCAAGGGATTCGCTGCCTATTATGGTTACCGGCATGGGTTGTGTCTCTTTCAGATTTTATGGCTGAAAAACGTTGCCCCGGTTGAGAAGGAAGTCCGGATCGACCGCCGCCTTGCAGCGCCTGACCTGTTCCAGGGCCTCCTGGTTGAAACAGCGGATAAAATCCTTTCTCTTCCGTTTGCCGGTGCCGTGCTCACCGGAGTAGACGCCGCCCAGTTCCGCCGACCTGGCAATGATTTGGTCATACAGTTCCGTCGCCCGTTCCAGGTTGGCTTTTTCCGGCAGGATGGTGAAATGGAGGTGGCTGTCGCCGAAATGGCCAAAGGAAAGGTAGTCGACTCCATCGGCGGCTAGAATCCGGTGGACGTATTCCAGGAAAGCCGGGAACTGGTCCTGGGGAACGACGGTGTCGGTCATGATCGTGTAGGTGCCCCGCTGCTGAACCAGCTCCAGGGCGTTGGCCGGCATGGAGTGGCGGGCTTCCATGAAGGTGCGTTTCATTGGTTCATTGTCCAGCAGGATGACCGCTTCCGCCTTGATGCCGCAGTCAGAGTCCAGCAGCAGGTTGAACCATTCCTCGGCGGCGGTCTCCAGCTGTGATTCTTCATCCAGCGGCACCTGCAGGTAGATGGCCACCTGGTTGTCGCCATGAAAAAGCCGGTTTTCGTGGTCCATGTAGCGGCGGCAGTTGATGCCAAAGTATTCCAGGGCGGCCAGGCGGCCGAAATCCCCTTCCAGGTGCCGGTAGAGATAATCCTGAAATTTCAGCGCTTCCGCTTCCCCGGGCAGGGAGAAAAAAAGGTCCAGGTAGGCGGCCGGGCGGGGTGCCAGCCGCAGAACGGCGGCGGTCACCAGGCCGAACAGGCCTTCGCTGCCAACGATGAGATCAATGAAATCCATCGAACCGTCGGCGGCGGAAAAGGGGCCGCTGGCGTTTTTGATCGCCGGCCGGGGGTAGGTGGGCACCGGCCAGGCGGTTGTCTGGTCGCCGTGCTGCAGCTGGAAGAGGCCGTCTGCCGACCGGTACTGGCCCCGGCGGGCCTGGATTTTCAGACCGTTGGGCAGCAGGAAGCTCAGTTCCTCAACCCATTCCCGGGTGGCGCCGATCTCGCCGGGAATGAAACCGGAGGCGTTGCAGGCGATGGTGCCACCGATCCAGGCATCAGAGCGGCTGGTGGGGTCCACCGGGTAGTAAAGTTTGCCGCCGCTCTGGTCGAGGACCAAGTTGCGCATCTCCTCAAGCACCATGCCCACCGGTACGGTCACCAGCCGTTTTTCCAGGTCAATGGCCACCTCCGGCGTCGTCATGCGACCCAGGGCAATGACCATGCCCCCCTCGGCGGTGGCACTGCCGGTAAGATTTGACTGGCCGGCGGTTACGGTCATGGGGATTTTGGCAGCAAAGCAGGCCCGCATGACGGCGGCGCACTCCCTTTCATTCGCCGGGCGGCAGAGGGCGTCGGCGTGGCCGGGGAGGTTGGAGCTGTCGGTGGCGAAGCCGGCGACGATGTCCGGATCGAGACTGACATTCAGACCGAACCTGTCGGCCAGGAAGGTGGCAAGCTTGATCATTTCAACTGGTTGGTGAGACTGGCAGAAATTATCTATGAACTGGTATTCTTCCGGAAGCAGAATTTCCTTGGTTGTAATGGTGGCCGTAGTCATACTTTTTCTCCTTTGTCCGGGGATTGCAGCTGTAAGATTACCAGGGGACCGTCGGGTACTATGGCCCAGCGGGCGTTAAGTCCGTGGAGATCCAGCATTTTTTCAATGATTTTTTCCAGGCTGCCGACCGGATGAAAGTGGTAGCGCTCCACCTCTTTTCGGGTGATGCCTTCCGTGTACAGCCATATCGGATGATCGATCATCACCTGGTACGTTTCCTGGGCGCACCACTGGTCGGGGATGAAGAATTCCCTGGCCTGCAACCGGTCGAGAAAATGCTGTGGTGAATCCACCAGGTTGAGAATGTCAACATATTCGGGGCTGCCAAGGCCTTCGAAGCAGGAGCTGGCAATAATGATATCGCCACCTTTTTTGACTACCGGGGCGGCCCCGGTGATTCCCTTGACCGTCTGGTAAAGATTGCAGTCCAGCGGTGCCCCCGAATTGGTGGTAATGATAAAATCAAGGGGCTGATCGACCGTTCTGGTGCAGAACGGGGCCAGGAAACGGCAGCCTTCCAAATGGGCTTCCACCGGGTTGCCGGCGAAAACCCGGGTGATTTCCTTGTCAGTGTTCAGGGTGACGTTGATGATGAAGTCAGCCCCGGCTTTTTCCATGATGGCCAGGCCGGCTTCATGAAACGGGTTGCCTTCCAGGGCCCCGTAAACCGTTCCGGGATGGGCAATCATTTCCGGGCCGTGCATGTATTCCAGGGTTTCAATGGCGGAAATTCCCGGCAGAATGGATTTGCGGCCGCCGGAAAACCCGGCCCACATGTGGGGTTCGATAAACCCGGTCAGGATTTTCAAATCCGCTGCCACGTAATGGCGGTTGATCATTGCCGGCACCTCGCCGTCAATTTTTCCCACCAGGATCATATCCTCCGCCTGCTTGGAAAAATGGTTGACAATGCGGTATTGAGCGGCAATCTCCTTGCCTACCAGGGCCAGCAGTTCATCGCCTTCGTTGGGCCGGTGAATCCCGGTGGCAATGAGGATGGTGATGTCTTTCTTGTTGATTCCACCTTTTTCCAGGGTCTGCAGCAGGGGAGGGAGAATGATCTTGTTGGGCACCGGCCGGGTGATGTCGCTGATGACAATGCAGGCGGTTTGTGCTTTTTCGGCCATTTCCCGCAGGGGGCTGGAGGCGATCGGAGTTTCCAGCGAGTGAGCAATGGCTGCCGCCGGCTTCCTGATAACCGGCGGTTCACTGGGTCGCCAGACTCCCTGGAAGCCGGGCGTTTCAGGATGGCTGATTGTCAATCCTTGGTGTCCATAGCGCAGCGTTACCTTGTTTGCCATGAAAAATTCTCCTTGCCGGTAGTTTCCAAGGGTATCTGTCGCAGATAATCACAGAGCCTTCATGCTGTCAATGTAATTTGATCATCAGCTGGTTTTTTCCGATGTCGGAGATAATAGTGGTGTGCTGCCCGCCATTTCATCAGCTGGATGGATGCTGATGGTCTGCTGTGGTCCGCGAATCAGCACCTGGCCCGGCTTCCCGCCCTTGGGTTTTTTGAGATGCTTCCTGGGCAGGTAGATTACCTCCACCCGGGTATCGTTCCGGCCGCGTGAATTGACGGCCGCCAGCCGGGCGGCGGCTTCAATTTCCGCCTTGGTTGCCGGCCGGTGGTTGGGGGTCTTCAGCAGCACATGGGCGCCGGGGACATCCTTGGCGTGGAACCAGAGGTCGTTGCCGGTGCCGAGATGGCGGTAGATGTGCTCATTGCCGGCAGCGCTTTTGCCGATGACAATGGTTGCCCCGCCATCAAGGGCTTTCATTTCTACGCCTCGAGGCGGCTGACTGCCGGCGGCTTTTTCCCCTTGCATCTTCTGCTGACGCGGCTGCTGTCCGTGCTCCCGGGCTTTGAGGCCCAGGATGGCGGCATAGTCGCTGATTTCTTCCTGGTTTTGGCATTCCTCCACCTGGTAGCCGAGGTCTTCCAGGTAGGCCAGTTCCTCCCGGCAGGCGGCCAGGCGGTTTTCGATCATGCCCAGGCCGCGCTTGGCTTTTTTGACCCGCTGGTAAAGCTTTTCCAGGTTCCGGATCGGGCTGAGAGCCGGGTCCAGGGGAATGGTGACCTTTTCCAGGCCGGGCGACCAGTAATTGACCACCGTAACCTCCCGATCCCCGCGCTTGACCTGGTGCAGGCTGCTTTTCAAAAGTTCTCCAAAAGGTTCCAGTTCCAGGTGCTGCCGTTTCTCCGCCGCTTCCTGCTCGATCTTGCCGATGGTGCGTCGCAGGCGTTTCTGTTTTTTCCGCAGCTGTTTGATGACCTGCTGTTTGGTAATGACGTCGTAATGTTGCCGGTAGCGGGGCAGAAACCAGCGGTCGTAGAGCTGATGGTAGAAAAGGGGGTCGGAGTTCTCCCCCTTGCCGTCCGCTTCCAGGAAGGATTTTTTGCCGGTTTCCGAGGGCTGGTTAAGTCCGGGCGGCAGGGGTGGAGGCGTGTAGCTTTTTCCCTGTCGCAGGCGGTTGGCCGCCGCCGGGTGGCGGGGCAGCAGCAGTTCCTCAACGATCAGTGATTCTCCCCGGGCAAAGATCAGGTTGCCGCGTTTGCCGGTCAATTCAACGATCAGGGCCAGGGGATCCCCGGCCGCCCTTGCCGCCCGGATGATGACAATGCGGTCGTCGGGGATTTTTTCAATCGACTGGATCATTGCCCCCTGGAGGTGGTGGCGAAGAAAGGCGCAAAAGCGCAGCGGGCGGGGTGGATTGAAAAAGCGCCCGGTGCTGAAGTGAAGTCCGGGATCCATCGGCGCCAGGGAACAGAGCAGGTTGTGGGAACCATGGCGGCCGCCCAGCTTCAGCAGCAGGTGCCAGCCGGTCATCTGGTGAATCTTGCGAATGAATGATCCCGGCAGCAGCTCCTGGAGAGCCGGCAGCAGCAGGTCGAGGGTGGTCATGTCCATGGGACAGTAGTAGAATAAAACGGTCATGATGTCAAAGCAATGTCGGCCGGCGGCAGAGAAAAAGCTTTGAAAATTGCGATAAAATGATATACTTAGATCAAGCTATCAGCCGTTAGCTGTTAGCATTTAGCCTTGAAAAACCAAGGCTGACAGCTGATTGCTCTACTTAGTGCCTTATCCCTGAAAGGCTGTCAAAAAAAACAAGAAATTATCGGGGATACTTAAGGATGTTCGGGCATGGC
>JAOZRP010000472.1 GCA_029940125.1 bacterium | reverse complement strand
AGAAAAGTTGACCAAAAGATTAAAACTGCCCAGTTGCAGGCGGCCGGGATTGGTGGCAAAAATCTGCAATACTTTCTGGGAAGTCGGATTAACCGCGATGGTCGAGCCCATTGGAATGCTTCTTTCCCTGGTTTCCTGATTCACAAAAGTCAACAAATTGAGAAAAATGCCGGGAACCGACCAAGTAAACTGTTGCTGTCTTCCACCATCCTGGAAAACCATTTTGAAAAAACGGTTGCTTTCATCATGGAAGGTATAATAACCGCCCTCATCTATCCGTTTCAAATTGACGCAGTGGTCGGCTTCCAGATTTTCCGGCCATTGTTCACAATAGAAGCGTACCCGCTTTTCCACCCGTGTCAGCCCGTGCCAGACAACGGCTGAAGCTCTGGCCAAAGCCCGCTGGCCGCCCCGGCGATACAAACTCGCCACCACCCGGCTGACTCCCGGCCGCCATTTTTCTCGCCAAAGGCTGGCAACATCGATGTTTACCTGGCCGTTTGGCTCAACTTCCGGTTCCAGGATAATTTCGTCCCCCAGTTCGGCCGATTTGAACCTGAGTTCAAAATCATGATCGCTGGCAAGAAACTCTGCCGGCAGGCTCACCATCAACTGCAGATTTTCCGAAGCATAAAGCTCATTTCCCTTGATCCCCCGCAAAGGATCTCCAACCCAATTCAGAGTCGGAATGTTATGCGGTTTGATCTGCAAAGTTGCCGGACCACGGCTGATGGGTATTACACTGCCGGGCAGCAGATTGATCTCGCGTACATACAGCGCCGGCTCTTCCGACATGGGTTCCAGGCCGTCATCCCCGGCGGCCGGAAAACGCTGCAGCAATCTGTAGTTGCCGGGGTTCAGGTAGATTTCTTTTTTTGCCAGGCTGCTACGGGAAACCAGCTTGCCGTCAGGCTGGGAGAAAATCAGCAGGCGGTTGTTTTTTTCATCTTCCCAGACCTTGTACTGCCATTTGAAGCCGGAATTATTTTCAATATCTACATCAGCAGGCAACTCCTCACCAAAAGGCTCGAAACGCTCCTCGCCGTAAGAAGTGAAAATTTTCGTCTCTTCATCACTATCGTGATAGCTGACGGTTATCTTCCAGGTTGCCTCTTCCACGGCAGGCAGCAGAACACCGTACTCCAGGTCCCGGATAACCAATTGCGGAATCGCGGACCGGAAAACTCTCGCCGTGGACGGGCCGGATTGTATGGCTTTTCGCATCCTTTTTTCAAAAATGGACAGGCCATCTTCATCGGCCGGGGGGTTGGTCAGCAGGTGGGTGAAAATACAGGTGTAGTAACAGCCGTCGTCATTCTCGACCGCTTTTCTGGCGGTTTTAGGAAAAGGATCGCTCAACCTGGTCACCAAGCCTTGTTGCCACAACCTGATTTCTTCGGGGTCGTCTTCGTCCGGCAACCCGATGCGAGATGAGTATCTGAGGGCTACCTCGGTAAAGTTTTCCACATAACGCAAGGGCAAGCCAGCTTGGTATAAATATTCATCCACCATGTAATGCGTGCCCGAAAGACGGTGGGATACCGGCAGACCCAGGGAAAGGCTGGCCCACCGGAAATTTTTCCACAGCTTCTGCTTGGTGGTGGTGCTTTGCAAGCTGTCGCCGAACAATTCCTCAAAAATAGGATAAACTTCAAAATGTCCATGCTGACCAAATTTTTCCAGCAACGCCCCAATGAGCAGTGTCGAAATCAAAGCCGGATAATAACGCAGGTTTTCAATAAAATTTTCTGCCGGA
>JAOZRP010000139.1 GCA_029940125.1 bacterium | reverse complement strand
ATGAAAATTATTTCCAGGTTCACGCTGATTATCGTCCTTGCCATGTTTCTGCTGTCCGCCTGCGGGCAGTCAGCAGCACCCGACAAGGAGGAAAAAGCGACAACGGAAAAGCAGCAGAATGCTGTTGATCTGAAACCTGCCCATGGTGACACCATCGTGGTCGGCTCCATCGGCGACGCCAGCAACCTGATTCCCCTGCTGGCCTCCGATGCCTCCTCACACCAGATAGCCGGCCTGGTGTACAACGGCCTGGTGCGCTATGACCAGAACCTCAAACTCGAGGGGGAGCTGGCTGAATCATGGGAGGTTTCCGCCGACGGCCAGACCATTACCTTCCACCTGCGCCACGGGGTGAAGTGGCACGACGGCGCCCCGTTTACCGCCGACGACGTCATGTTCACCTACCGGCTGATCATCGATCCCAAAACCCCCACGGCCTACGCCGGCGACTTCGTTCAGGTCAAGGAAGCAAAGGTTATCGACCCCTACACGTTCCAGGTGGTGTACGAACAGCCTTTCGCCCCGGCCCTGGCCAGCTGGGGGCTGTCCATCCTCCCCAAGCACCTGCTGGCCGGCAAGGACATTACCAAAAGTCCCCTGTCGCGGCATCCCATCGGCACCGGACCCTACATTTTCGACCAGTGGCTCAGCGGCGAAAAAATCGAGTTGACCGCCAATCCGGACTACTTTGAAGGACAGCCTTACATCGACCGCTACCGCTACCGGATCATCCCCGACTCCGCCACCATGTTCCTGGAATTAAAAGCCGGCAACCTTGACTGGATGGGATTGACCCCCATCCAGTACGACCGCCAGACCGCCGGCAAGAAGTTCAAGGGGAAGTTCAATAAATACCGCTATTTGTCCTTTTCTTACACCTACCTGGGCTACAACCTGAAAAACCCCCTGTTCCAGGACCGTCGGGTGCGCCAGGCACTGAGCTTCGCCATCAACAAGCAGGAGCTCATTGACGGCGTTCTGCTGGGCTACGGCCGCGTGGCCACCGGGCCCTACAAACCGGACACCTGGTTTTACCACCAACCGGAAACCACCTATCCCTACAATCCCGAAAAGGCAAAACAACTGCTGCGGGAAGCCGGCTGGGAAGACCACGACGGCGACGGCCGGCTGGACAAGGACGGAAAGCCTTTTGCTTTCACGGTGATGACCAACCAGGGCAACGCCCTGCGGGCCCAGACGGCGGAAATCATCCAGCGCCGCCTGGAAGAAATCGGCATCAAGATGAAAATCAGGATCGTCGAGTGGTCGGCTTTCATTAATGAATTCATCGACAAGAGAAAGTTTGAAGCCGTCATCCTCGGCTGGACCACCGGCCAGGACCCGGATATGTTCGACATCTGGCATTCCTCCAAAACCGGTCCCAAGGAACTGAACTTCATCAGCTACAAAAACCCGGAGGTCGACCGGCTGCTGGAAAAGGGCCGTCACACCTTTGACCGTGAGGAGCGCCGGAAGTATTACGACCGCTTCCAGGAAATCCTGGCCGAGGAACAGCCCTACACCTTCCTTTACGTGCCGGAGTCCCTGCCGATCATTGCCGCCCGCTTCCACGGCGTCAAACCGGCGCCGGCCGGCATTTCCTATAATTTTATCAAGTGGTACGTCCCCAAACCCCTGCAGAAGTACACCAGGTAGGCACGGTTTCTCCCATGATGATGTTTATTGGCAAGAGAATCGCCCTGATGGTCCCGATGCTGCTGGGCATCACCATGATCTCCTTTCTGGTTATGAACCTGGCCCCGGGGGAGCCCATCGACGTGCTCACCAACCTCAACCCCAAGGCAACCGCCGAGGCCCGGGAACGGCTGCGCAGCCACTACGGCCTCAACCAGCCGCTGCCGGTTCGCTACGTCAACTGGCTGAAAAGGGTGGTGCGCCTGGATCTGGGCTACTCCTTCGCCCAGGACAACCGTCCGGTATGGGATAAAATCCGCGAGCGCATCCCCATTACCCTGACCATCAACGCCCTCTCGCTGCTGCTGATTATCATCGTCGCCATTCCCATCGGCATCTACTCCGCCGTCCACCAGAATTCAATCATGGACCGCATCCTGACTATTTTTGTTTTTATCGGCTTCGCCACCCCCACCTTCTGGCTGGCCCTGCTGCTGATGATTCTTTTCGGCGTCCACCTGGGCTGGCTGCCCATTTCCGGGCTGCAGTCAATCCAGGCCGCCCACGCCGGCTTCTGGTTCGTGCTCGGCGACCGGGCCCGCCACCTGCTGCTGCCGGTGCTGGTTTCGGCCTTCGGCGGCCTGGCCGGCCTTTCGCGCTACATGCGCAGCAACATGCTGGAAGTCATCCGCCAGGATTACATCACCACCGCCCGGGCCAAGGGGTTGAAAGAAGCCACGGTCATCGGCAAGCACGCCCTGCGCAACGCCCTGATGCCGATCATCACCATCCTCGGCTTCTCCCTGCCGGGACTGATCGGCGGCAGCGTCATTTTCGAAACCATATTTGCCATTCCGGGCATGGGGCAGATGTTCTACGGCGCCGTCATGGCCCGGGACTATCCCCTGATCATGGGCATCCTGCTGATCGGCGCCTCCCTGACCCTGGTCGGCAACCTGCTGGCCGACATTTCCTACGCACTGGTTGATCCGCGCATTCGGGTGGGAAGCCATGACTGAGCAAAACCGGAAAAAATCCTCCACTTTCAGCCAGCGGCTGCTGCACAACAAACTGGCCGTGGCCGGCCTGGTGGTGGTGCTGCTGCTGTTCGCGGTTTCCATTTTTGCCCCGGCCATCGCCCCTTACGACCCCAATGCCATCGACCTGAAAAATATCCTCATGCCCCCGGACGGCAGTCACTTGCTGGGCACCGACCAATTAGGCCGCGACATTCTGAGCCGCATGATCTGGGGGGCCCGCATTTCCCTCAAAGTCGGCTTCGTAGCCGTCGGCATCGCCACCCTGATCGGCACCATCCTGGGAACCATTTCCGGGTACTACGGCGGCATCATCGACATGCTGATCATGAGGGCTGTTGACCTGATGCTCTGCTTTCCCTCGTTCTTCCTGATTTTAACCGTCATTGCCGTCCTGGAACCCAGCATCTGGAACATCATGGCGGTCATCGGCTTCACCAGCTGGATGGGCGTCGCCCGGCTGATCAGGGCGGAAATCCTCACCATCAGGGAGCGGGAATTTATCCTCGCCGCCCGCAGCCAGGGGGCCGGCGACCTGAGAATTATCCTCAGGCACATCATTCCCAACGCCATGGCCCCGGTGCTGGTTTCCGCCACCCTGGGGGTGGCCGGCGCCATCCTGACCGAATCCGCCTTGAGCTTCCTGGGCATCGGCGTTCAGCCGCCGACGCCCAGCTGGGGCAACATGCTGACCGCCGGCAAAGACAACCTGGAATACGCCTGGTGGCTTTCCCTGTTTCCGGGGGTGGCCATCCTGATCACCGTCCTCGGCTACAACCTTCTGGGCGAGGGTATCCGCGACGCCCTGGACCCGAGAAACTACCTGAAGAAATAAGTCAATAAAACACTTGACAGGAAGGATAATCTCTGGCCATGTATGGTTTTTTAAGTTGAAATATAAAACGGTATTTGAAATAATCGCCAACAAGCACGATGATCGGTGTCGTTATCGCTCCGCGAAGCAGCGAACGGCAACCAGATAAAACCTTTTCAACTAAAGGAAAAAACATGCTGCAGGGGAAAGAAATACTCTTGGGGGTTACCGGAGGCATTGCCGCCTACAAATCGGTTCTGCTGCTGCGGGAACTAACCAAGGAGGGCGCCAACGTTCATGTCATCATGACCAAGAGCGCCCAGAATTTTGTCGCGCCACTGACCTTTCAAACCCTCTCCGGGAACCCGGTGACCACGGAAATTTTCACCTTGTTCGCCTCCTCGAAAATCGGCCACATCTCGCTGGCGGACCGGGCGGATCTGCTGGTTATCGCCCCGGCAACCGCCAACATCATCGGCAAAATCGCCAACGGCATCGCTGACGACTTCCTGACCACGATGGTCATGGCCACCAGGGTGCCGGTGCTCTTCGCCCCGGCCATGAACACCAACATGTGGGCCAGCCCGGTGGTCCAGGCCAACATCACCCGGCTCAAATCCATGGGCTACCATTTCATGGATCCCGCGGAAGGGGAGCTGGCCTGCGGCACCACTGGCCGGGGGAAGCTGGCCGACGTGGACGAGATCGTCGAGGACATCAAAACCCTGCTGTACCCGAAAGACCTGGCCGGCGAGAAGATCCTGGTTACTGCCGGTCCTACCGAGGAGGCCATTGATCCGGCCCGCTGCATCACCAACCGTTCATCGGGAAAAATGGGCTACAACCTGGCCATGGTCGCCCGCCGCCGGGGAGCCGAGGTCATTCTCATTTCCGGCCCCAGCTGCCTGCCGGTTCCCTGCGGCCTGCCAACCATTCACTGCACCACCGCCCTGGAAATGCAGCAGATTATTAACGAACACCTTGAAGAAGCCACCATGGTGATCATGGCCGCCGCGGTAGCCGACTTCCGGCCGGCGGAAACCAGTAAAACCAAAATCAAACGTCTGGGAACCCATTGTCTGGATCTGGAACCAAATCCCGACATCCTCGCCGGCATCGGCAAAGTTAAAGGCGACCGTTTCCTGGTCGGTTTTGCCGCCGAAACCGACGACCTGATTGACAACGCCCAGGAAAAAATGAAACGCAAGAACCTGGACATGATCGTGGCCAATGACGTAACCGCCTGCGGGGCCGGCTTCTGCTGCGACACCAACATCATCAAGATTATCGAACGCGACGGCAGCGTTCATGATTTCCCGCAGATGTCCAAGGAAAAGGTTGCCGAGGTCATCCTGGACCATGTGGTTGCCGGCCGGAAAAAAATGAAAAAGGAGTCATGAACAGGATGAGCGTTGTGTCCGGAAAGGACCTGGAACAGCTGCAGGCCCATCTGGAACTGCAGAAAAAACTGAAAAACCCGGGGATTATCAAGAGGAAGATTGATAAAGGCGAACTGCTGGACAAAATCCGGGAAACCCTGGGGGACTGCCAGCGCTGTCCCTTAAGTAAAACCCGCACCAATCTGGTTTTCGGCGCCGGCGATCCCAACGCCCGGCTGATGTTTGTGGGTGAAGCCCCGGGGCGGGATGAGGACCGGGCCGGCATCCCTTTTATCGGCCGGGCCGGTCAGCTGCTGACCAAAATCATCCAGGCCATCAACCTGACCCGGGATCAGGTTTACATTGCCAACATTCTCAAATGCCGGCCGCCCAACAACCGCAACCCGGAAGCCGAAGAGATCGAAAGCTGCTATCCCTTTCTCCTGCAGCAGATTACGGTCATTCAACCACGGATCATCTGCGCCCTGGGAACCTTTGCCGCCCAGACCCTGTTGGAAACCAAAACCCCCATCGGCAGGCTGCGGGGCGGAAGCCACTATTTCGACGAAAACATCCGGGTCATCCCCACCTACCATCCGGCGTTCCTGCTCCGCAATCCGAACAAAAAACGCGACGTCTGGGAAGACATGCAGCGGGTGATGAAACTGCTGGCATAAACTCCCGTGATTACGGCCGGAAACGATTTCCGGATATTGCCTGCCTCTTTATTCCTGCCCCGGAGAAATCTCGGTTGAGATTTCCCCAAAAATTTGAACCAGTGGCACGGCCGGTCTTTTATTTTCCGGCTACCTCGGCCAACGCCCGGTCAAGTTCATCCAGGGGCGGCCGTTCATTGATGTCATGGATGTCCAGGTAGCGAATGATTCCCTGTTTGTCGATCACAAACAAGGCCCGCTCGGCGGTGCCGCTGCTCTGCCGCAGGACGCCGTAGGCGGCGGCAACCCGGCCGTGGGGCCAGAAGTCCGACAGAACCGGGAACCACAAACCACCCATGGTTTTGCTCCAGGCGTAGAGAGACGGAACATTGTCAGTGGCAATGCCCAGAACGACGGCATGATAATCCTTGAACATGGATTCAGCCATGTTGTACATGGGCCACTGGGACGAGCAGACCGGGGTAAACGCCGCCGGCACAAAAGACAGGACCACTATTTTTTTGCCGATAAACGAAGAAAGGCTGACCGTCCCGTGGCTGACCGACGGCAGGGTAAAATCCGGGGCCCGGTCTCCCACTTTCAGCCGCACAACGCTGTCCCGGGATTTGAGGTGGGGAACCTGATAAATCGGCATCTTGGCATCGGCCCCGCCGGCCGGAGAAACGCCCGTCCAGACGCATAAAGAAAAAACAACCACAACCATCCAAACCCATCGATAAGACCAAACTTTCATTCCCGTCTCCTCACTCTGAAGATTTATCAGTAGTGTCCGGCATGCTTTTTGCGCTGTTTTAAAGTCGGCAACCGGTGCTGTTTCCCGGCGCGACATCGTGAGATGCCGTTGTTTTTCCCGGCGATTGGAGCGTAAAAGT
>JAOZRP010000138.1 GCA_029940125.1 bacterium | reverse complement strand
TTTGGGTTGCGGGCGTTAGGCCCGCCTTAGCTGATTTTACTGTTATGTGCGTGATCCATTCCTTCGATTCCTATCCTTTTCGGCAGTTTTTCCGAACTGTTTAATAATTTTTATCATTACTGTCCGGTTAGGTTTTTGCATACCGGCAACCGGCGCGGTTTTCAGCGCTTTTGGCGCTCGCTTGCCTGTTTTTCCAGCGGCTCATTTCGCTAAAGTTGCCAAACTCGCCCTTTCAGGGTTCAAACAAGGCAACTTTCACGCTCCAATCGCCGGGAAAAACTTTGGGCAGCTCACGATGTCGCGCCGAAAAACAGCACCGGTTGCCGACCTTAAAATAACGCAACAAGCATGCCGGACACTACTGAATTTTTATCAAGTATTTAATTGAGGAATAACACCTGTTTACCTATCGGGGTAAAAAAAACAATATTCTTGCCGAAACAGGAGAAAAGGGTTTGGTTTGTCCATTGGTGGGCGGCGATAGTGATGAAATCTTGTGCTGATAGGCCATGTTGTCAGCCGTTGTTGCAAGGAGAGTGGGTTCATGGCTGCTGATGAAAAAATTAGTGGATATTATAGTGAACAGGTGAAAATATCCCTCGGGACGGGAGCAACCAGGCGCCAGACCACCGGGGAAAATATTTTCCTGGCCCGGGAATTGCCGGACGGGACCGTGGAAATACGCCTGTTGAATATGAAAGGGGAGCCGACCAATATCAGGGAAGTGGTGGATAGGGAGGAGTTTCGTCGACGCTGCAAACCAAAAAAAGATTATCTCCCGCCCTCGAAGAGGCTTGACGCCGGTCACCTGCGCAAAAAGGTGCAGGCGGATAAACACGCCTCCCGGGGCAACCTGCACCTGAAGCGCAAGGAATACAACAGTGCCGAATTTGAGTATGATTCGGCTTTGAAGCTCGATGAAGAAAACGTCAGAGCTCATTACGGCCTGGGGAAGCTGTACCTGGAAAAAGGGGATCGGGAAAAGGCCCAGGAAATTTTCAGGCAGTTGTCACAGATAGAGGCCCTTTTTGAAGAGGACAACAAGCATGTGTTCAACGAATTCGGCATAGATTTGCGCCTCAATAAAATGTATGATGAAGCCATTGCCAATTACAGCAAGGCGCTGGAAATCAGTACCCAGGATCCCATCCTTCACTTCAACCTGGCCCGGGCTTATATCGGCAAGGAGATGTGGCCGGAGGCCCTGTCGAACCTGGAGAAGGCTCTGGCCTTGAAAAATGATTTCCCCGAGGCGGAAAAACTGGTAAAGGTGGTAGCGGCGAAGAACATGGCGACATGATTTTCTTCTCCTGACAACCCCTTTCAACCCCTAGCGAACAATCAAGATACTTCATGAACGAGCCTGCCGCTTCAGGGAAGGTGTACACGTATGTTTATCCCGGCCCCCGCAAAAAAAGGCTGGATGTCTTTCTCCACGAGGCCGCGGAAGAATTTTCCCGCAGCCGGCTCCAGACGCTGATCCGCGACGGCCAGGTCCTGGTCGACGGCCAGGTCAGGAAGGCGTCGTTCCCTTTAACCGGGGGGGAAGAAATCCGGCTGACGTCTCCCCCGCCGACTGCTCCTCTCCAGATACTCCCGGAAGACATTCCTTTGGACATCCTTTATGAAGACCGAAATCTGCTGGTGCTGAACAAGCCGGCAGGGCTGGTGGTGCATCCGGCGGCCGGAAACTGGCAGGGAACCCTGGTGAACGCCCTTCTGCATCACTGCCGTGACCTGGCGGGAATCGGGGGGGAGCTGCGCCCGGGAATTGTTCACCGTCTTGACCGGGATACGTCCGGCGTGCTGGTGGTGGCCAAGGATGACGAATCTCACCGGCACCTGTCCCGGCAGTTCAAGCAGCATACCATCACCCGGGAATACCTGGCCCTGGTCTATGGCCGGTTGAAAAGGGCGAAGGGAAGTTTTTCCTCCAGCCTGGGGCGCAGTCCCCGGGACCGGAAGAAAATGGCTTCGCTGGCATCGGGCGGCCGGCTGGCGGTAACCCATTACGAAGTGATGGAAGTTTTGCCGGGAACGACCCTGCTGCGCCTGCGCCTGGAAACCGGCCGCACCCACCAGATTCGTGTGCACCTGAGTGAAGCCTCACACCCCCTGGTGGGGGACCAGGTGTACGGCAAAAAGGGCCTTGAGCGCCAGTATGCCGGTGACGGCCGGCTGGTCATGCTCAGGAATTTTCCCCGGCAGGCCCTGCATGCCAGGCTCCTGGGTTTCGTTCATCCGAAATCGGGAAAATACCTGGAATTTTCCACTCCCCTTCCCGGCGACCTGGAAGATTTGCTGTTTCAACTCCGCCAGCTTGATTGGGACGGGCGGTGATGACAAACAACCTGCCTTTTACCCTTGACGAATCCGGGCCGGTTTCCTATCTTACCTTTGATACCGGCCTGCCGGTATGGCTTGCTTTTTCCACCCGGAAAGGTGGGGTGAGCAGGCCGCCCTTTGTCAGCGCCAACATGGCTTATCACGTCGGTGATGATCCTGGTTCGGTGGCCGAAAACCGCCGTCGGCTGGCAGCTGCCGTTTGCAGCTGCCGGGACGTGCCGCTGTATACCGCTTCCCAGGTGCATGGCTGTCATGTCCTGCCGGTAAATCGCGGGATGCCGATTGGTGAGCTGGAAAAGCAGCCGGCTGATTCCCTGGTCACGGCCGACCGGGGCATCCTGCTGGGAATCATGACCGCTGACTGCCTGCCGGTACTGCTCATTGACCGCAAACTGCGGGCAGTGGCAGCCGTTCATGCCGGCTGGCGGGGCATTATGGCCCGGATTGTTCCCCGGACGGTGGCGGCGATGAAAAAGCTCCATGGAATAGCGGCAGTCGACCTGCTGGTGGTGCTGGGGCCCTGCATTGGTCGTTGCTGCTACCAGGTGGGTGAGGAACTGGTCAGGGAGTTTGCGGCGCAGCCACCCTTTGCCGCTGATTCCACCTGGTATGAACAGGCGTCTGGTGACTACCATCTGGATCTTGTGCAGCTGCAGGCTTTGCAGCTTCGGGAAGCGGGTGTTCCGCCGGCGGCGCTGGCCGTTGCCAGCCGGTGCACTGCCTGTGAAAATTTTTTCTTTTCCTATCGCCGGGAGCATGGTATAACGGGCCGGCAAATTGCCCTCGTCGGCCTGACGGATGGGGAGAATGCTCGTGGTTGAACCCTTAGAGAGGGTGAAAGGTGTATGTTTATTTTGAGTAATTTTCTGGTGGGCTTTGCCAAGGTTCTTGACCTGGCTCTTTCCCTGTATATGTGGATCATCATCGCCCGGGCGGTGCTGTCCTGGGTGAACCCCGATCCATACAATGCCATCGTCCGCTTTATTTACCAGGTGACCGAGCCGGTGCTCTATCGAATCAGGAGAATGATTCCCACCTATGGGATGGGAATGGATTTTTCCCCGATGATCGTTTTTTTGATCATCATGTTTCTTCAGTCTTTTTTGGTCAAGTCGTTGTTTGACCTGGCCCGCCGCCTGGCCGGCTGACCGGCGGCAGGTATTTTGCTGATGGGCTTGTGGTATCGGGAAAACCGGGGGCGGTTGATCTTCCGGGTGCAGCTTCAGCCACGGGCCTCGGCAAACCGCGTTCTCGGCCTTCATGGCGACGCGGTAAAAATCAGTCTGACAGCTCCCCCGGTAGAGGGAGCGGCCAACAAGATGTGCCGCGAGTTCCTGGCCCGGTTGCTTGACCTGCCGAAATCGCAGGTGGAGCAGGTGGGTGGTCTGAAGTCCAGGTTGAAGACTTTTTCGGTTCCGGAGATGGACCCGGCCCGGCTGCGGCAGAAACTCGGGGTGGAGGAATAACGTCCTGAAATTATTATAGTGACAAAGTGTTAAGCTGAAGGCTGACAGCCGACAGCCCATCCGGCCCCCCGGTTCCCGGATGGAAACGAGAGTAAGGAGAGTGTCTGATGCCGATATATGAATACCGATGCAAAAAATGCCAGCACCAGTTTGATCTTTTTCAGAAAATTACCGATGAGCCGGTAAAAGAATGTCCTGAATGCGGCGGGCCGGTATGCAAATTGATTTCATCAACCAGCTTTATCTTGAAAGGTTCCGGCTGGTATGTAACCGATTACGGCAGGGGCAACGGCGGCAATGGCAGCAACGGCAGGGGGAAAGTCGAAGCCGGCGAATCGACTGCCAAGAAAGAAAAGAAAAAGGAAGCTTTGTCAGCCGCCAAGGACAAGGCAGCCGCGGCCTAACTTTCCGGCCAGGGACTGATTTTTGTATACCGTTCTGTTCAGTGAATGGTTTTGTAGTCAAGCAGGTATTCAAAGGTGGCGTTGATGACCAGGTGCTCGGTATGCATCCGGGCCGGCAGGGGTGGAAAAGGGGAAGCGTCGTGAACCGCCCTCAAGGCCTCCTGGTCCAGCAGCGGAGAACCCGATGACCGCAGTATCCTGGCTTCCGCCAGGCTTCCATCCCGGCTGATGACAAACCTCATCAGCAGTCTGCCCTGCAGGCCGGATTCCCTGGCCAGGTACGGGTATTCCCAGACCCCTTCGATTTTCCTCTTCAAATGGATGTAATATGATTGAAACTCGAACTGCTTCGTGTTCAGCTGGACGCTGGTGTCGGGGTCCAGGTCGTCCGGCAGTTTGGTGGCCCGCTGCCTCCGGTGGCTTTCCCGGGATATTTGGGTCAATTCATCGTAGCTGGGAAACAGCTTTTTTGCCGTTTTGGCCGCTTCTTTAGCTTCCGGCGTTTTCTTTTTGCTGACGGTTTCCCTGGCTTTCTCCAGGGCTTTTGATCGTTTGATCGGCATTTTTCCCATTGGCTGACGCTTACCTGCCGCCTTTTGCTGTGGTTCCTTGGCTGCCTGTTTTGGGACTGCCGGGGTTGATTTCGGCCGGGCCGTGGATGGTTTTTTCGGGGCGGAGGGCGGCGTTGCCGGACGGCTTATCCGGTCGGGACCGGAATCCGGAATCTGTTTTTTTAACCGGGTTTCATGTTCCGCCCGCCGGTTTTTTTCGGCCAGGAAACGAGGCTTGATGGGTTTTACGTCCTTTTTTTTGGGTGTTTTTTTCTCGGGCGGCAGTTCGATGATGCTTACCGGGATCTGTTCCTTTTCCGGACGGGTGATCTTGTCCAGGTTCACTGCCGGAGACCAGAAGCGATAGTGGTAAAAAAGTCCCAGGTGAACCAGCAGGGACAGCAGCAGAAAGAAATAAATGGTCCGATTCTTTTCCGGCACAATCGTCAACTATTGAAAATGGTTAATGTTGGGGAATACGGATTTTACGGTCCTACTTTTTAGCCCATTGACCCGCCATAGTCAAGGAAGCATCCCCATGGTTATAAGACTTTAATGGTTGATAAATTGGCCATTATGGTCTAATAGCTGTTTTTGGAGGGACTGTTTTTATGGCCGGTGAAAAGGACCCGAGGGAAGCATTTATTCGCTATCTGGCCGTTGAAAGACGTTACTCGGCTCATACCGTCAGGGCCTACGGTTCCGACCTTGAGCACCTCGGCCGGTTTCTCGCGACCCGCTTTCAACTGGACGCGGCTTCATGCTGGCGTAAGGTGACGGAAAAGCAGCTGCGGGCTTTTCTCCGCGGGCAGTTGGATGAAACCAGCCGGGCGACGGTCAGCCGCCGCCTGGCCACCATCAGGTCTTTCTTCTCCTTTTTGAGAAAGCGGGGCTGGCGGCCTGACAACCCGGCCGACCTGCTGGTCGCGCCCCGTCGGGGGCAGCACCTGCCGGCCTATTTGGAAATTGATGAGGTGACCAGCCTGCTGGAAGCCATTCCTGTGGACACGGCGGCCGGGAAGCGGGACCGGGCGATCATGGAACTGCTGTATGCTTCCGGGATGCGGGTGGCGGAGCTGACGGCCCTGAATGTTTCCCAGGTGAATTTTCAGGCCCGGGTGGTCAGGGTGGTCGGCAAGGGACGGAAAGAACGGGTCATTCCCCTGGGCAGTGTGGCTGAACACTGGCTGAAGGAATACCTGGCGATCCGGAAGCCGGCCGTTGACGGGGATGACGCTTTGTTTCTCAACCTGCGCGGCCGCCGCCTGAGCAGCCGTTCCATTGCCCGGATGCTGGAGAAATACCTGCGGCAGGCCAAGCTGCACAAGCCGTTTTCGCCCCATTCCCTCCGTCACTCGTTTGCCACGCACCTGATGCAGAATGGTGCTGATTTGCGCAGCATCCAGGAACTGCTGGGGCACAGCAGCCTGTCCACCACCCAGAGGTACACGCATTTGGATATCAAGCGGCTGGTGGACGCCTATGACCAGGCCCATCCCCTGGCGGGGAAGCGGGAATGATTAACTCAATTTTCTGGTTTGCATTACCGGGGATGCTTCATTAGGATGTTCGGGCTTGGCTTGTAGCGGTTTTGGCTGCCGGACGAATCACCACGACGGTGATTCGCGGCGGACGCCTCGGAGCCGGCCATG
>JAOZRP010000137.1 GCA_029940125.1 bacterium | reverse complement strand
TAAAATTTTGTCGGCCAGTTGGCCAGCTTGTGTTCGCCAATCCCCCGGGCGGCCGATTCCCGAACCAGGCGCAGGACGTTGATCAGATAGGCACGGGTTTCAAGGGGATGAATAACATCCTGGATGCCATAGGTCTGGGCGGCGCAGTAGGCGGAAACGTCGTCCACCAGCTCCTTGGTCCGCCGCTTCTTCTCTTCTTCCGGCAGGTTGCCGAACACCACTTCCGCCCCGATATAGGGATCCATGAAGCTGATTTCCGCCGTCGGCCAGGCCACCAGGAAATCACAGCCGGCCCCGAGGGCCGCCATATTGATCAGGGCCTGACCGTAGCCCTTGCGCAGGATGATCACAATCTTCGGCACCGTCACCTGGAACAGGGCCTGAAGGTTGTTCACCACCCGGGCGCCGACCCGCTTCAGCTCGGCATCCTTGCCGGTCAGGTGACCGGGTGTGTCCACCAGGAAAATCAGCGGGATGTTGTACGAGTCGCAGAGACAGAGAAAACCGGTCTGCTTGTCCAGGGCGTCGGTATCCGTGGCCCCGGCGTTGTGCATGGGATTGCTGGCCACCAGGCCCACGACCTCGCCGTTGATGCGGGCCAGACAGGTAATCAACATTTTGCCGAACTCCGGCTTCAACTCCAGGTAGTCGCCGCCGTCCACCAGGCACTCGATAATCCGGTGCATGTCGTAAGCCCGGCGCCGATTTTCAGGAAAGACATCCAGAATCCTGCCGATTCTTTCATCCGCCCCGGCGGGAACCGGCCGGCGAGGAGGAAGCTCCCGGCCGTTGGCCGGCAGGTAGTCAAGCAGCTGCCGGATTAGCTGGAAGCAGTGCTCTTCATCCTCGGCCACCAGATCGTTCATGCCGGTTACCCTGGCGTGCACCTCCCAGCCGCCCATCTCTTCCGGGGTATGGGCCTGGCCGATGGCCTTGCTCAAGGCCCGCGGTCCGGACACGCTGATGGCGCTGCCCTTTGTCTGGACGACGAAATCGGCGGAACAGGCGACAAAATCCGCCACGCCGTAACATTCACCGAAAGCGGCCATGATCAGCGGGCTTTCGCGAAAATGGGTGTATTCCGCCCACAGCATATCGGAACCGGCCCCGCAGGCCATAATGCTTTTGGCGCTCTGGACGTCGGGCATGCGGGCTCCGCCCGCCTCCCCCAGCCAGATAAGCGGGATGCCGCTGCGGCGCACCTGGGCGCGAAACAAGACTTGTTTCTTCAGGTTGACCGGGGCGTTGGTGGAAGCCAGGACGGTAAAATCATTGGCAATCACCGCCACTCGCCGTTCATTGATGTAACCATAGCCGCAGATCAGGCTGTCAGCCGGGGTTTTTTCCGCCATTCCGGGCCAATCCGAAGTGCAAAAAGCCCCAAACTCCATGAACGTATCCGGGTCAAGGAGCCGATCAATCCGCTCCCTGGCCGTCAGCCAGCCCTTGCCGTGCTGACGCTTGATTTTTTCCGGGCCGCCCTGGGCCAGGGTTTTCTTTTTACGCTCTTCATATTCTTCCAAAATCCGGTCAAAAGCCATCGTCGCCACTCCAATTAAATGAATGATTATTCATTAGATTTCGCTATCATACAAGACATTGGATGTCAATATAAAATAATATTTTATTTTAACGAAAAACGGAAAGAAATCAAGAGAACACGCATACCTGCCGGGAAAAAATCGGGATATTCAGCCAACCGCAATAACCAGCAGACCGAGGATGGTACAGTAAACGGCAAAGACATAAAGGGAGTGACGGGTCAGGTAGGAAATCAGCCAGCGGATGGCAATGTAGCCAGAAACCAGGGCGGTGAAAAATCCCAGCGCCAGGGGCAGCATGATGCTATCCATCCCGGGCAGGTGGAAAAGGTCGTCCAGGGCCAGAATCCCGGCGCCCAGCATGACCGGCACTGACATCAGGAAGGAGAAGCGGGCGGCCGAGGCCCGGTCCAGGTGCCGGGTCATCCCCCCGGCAATGGTGGAACCGGAACGGGAAACCCCGGGCAGCAGGGCCAGCACCTGGGACAGACCAATCCAACAGGCATCCCACCAGGAGAGCTTCTCCATCCCGCGGTTCCGGTGTCCAGCCTTCTCGGCAATCAGCAGCAGAACCGCGGTCAGGAGCAGGCAGAAACCCGTGGTTTGAGCACTGTTGAACGCTGTTTCAATTTTATCCTTGAACAGCAGGCCGGCCACCACCGCCGGGATGGTCGCCACTATCAGGTACCACCCCAGGCAGGCCTCGTGATCGTCAAAAGGCCTTCCCCGCCGCAGAGCACCCAAAAAAGACCTGGAGATATTCACCAGATCATGCCGGAAATAGACAAACACCGCGAAAAGGGTGCCCCACTGCACCAGGACGTCAAAAACAAAAACCTGGGGGCCGGCCAGCTGCCAGCCAAGGAAATGGGGAACCAGCACCAGGTGTCCGGAACTGGAAACCGGGATAAATTCAGTCAGACCCTGAACGATGCCAAGGATAATCGCCTGCAGCGCGGTCATGCCGAGCCGTTCCCCGGCAAAACCCCTGAGACAGCAGCAACATAAAGGCAAAAGTCAGGGATAGGAAAAAATGATAGCATAATTATATAAAAAGCAAGGGCACTTAACAGATTATTTAAGCGCGTCCGCCGCTTTTAAATATTGCTCACATCCAGCCTGTTTTTCCTTGTCCTGGCCGGCTTTTTCCATGCAGGATTTGTATTGCTCAACCAACTCAAGCCTTTCCCTGTTTACCGCCTCCTGTGACTTGTAAGCCTTGTCTTGCGGGCTCGCACAGGCCAACACGGCCATGGCAAAGAAAATCACTGCAAAAATTTTAATAAATCTCATAAAATCTCCCTGTCTTTTGAATTTTCGACTACAAACCGAAACACGCGCCGCTGAACTTTTCCCCGCAAACTTCCCGGATTCAACCTTCGCTAGATGTAACAGAGGTTATGGATTGATGTCAACCATTGTTCCCAGGCGATGGATCAATATGAAAACAGCTGGAAAAAGTCCCACTCAAAGTCCCACTCTGCCTGAAAAATAAAAAAAGGGGATGCTAACTTTTGCTAGCCATCCCCTTGATATTACTGGTGCCCCCAGCGCGACTCGAACACGCGGCCTGCGGATTAGGAATCCGTCGCTCTATCCACCTGAGCTATGGGGGCGGTTTCTTATTTTTACGCCTCCCTTATAGCATATTTTTCATCCTGGTCAACCAAGAATCAAGCGGGGGCTGCATAATGCCGCCTTGGTCGAATATCAGTCGCGGGCACGAAGTCCCACCCTGCGGCAGAAGATATTCCAGCACTGTGTGGTACCTTACTTGTTCACTTTCAGCAGCATGGTGGCCGGATCAAGCTGAATGGCCGCCTGGGCGGTGCTGTCGCCGCAGCCTTTGATCACTTTAAGGTAGATTTCCTGTCCCTGGGGCTGCAGCTTGACAATGGCGGCAAAAAGATCATTCAGATCGCGCAGCTGCACGGGAATGCCGTCAGCCTCATTGCCCTGTTCATGGCGGTGGGTGCGGACCGTAAACCATACCGGCAGTTCCAGTTCGGTCGCCAGGTCGCGGATGGCCAGCAGCTGCTCGCGCTGGGCGGCGGAAAAATTCAAGCCGTCGATCAGCATCAGCCGAGGGGTAAAAATATCCTGGTCCAGCAGTTCAACCACCCGGTCGTGGAGACGGGCGGCGGAAAAGTTGTCGGCGTTGAAAGTCATGATAAAGCGATGGGGCAGGATCTCCTGCCACAGGGCGTCCACCTGCTCCACCTTAAACTGCTCCGCCAGGTTGTAGAAAACTTCCTTGTACCAGAGGTTCACCTTGCGGACCGGATCCTCCAGGCTGACATGCAGCACATTCTTTTGCCGCAGCAGGGCGTTGAGGGCAATCTGGATCAGCAGCGAGGTTTTCCCCACCCCGGCCCGGGACAAAATCGCCCCGAAGCTTCCGGGATCAATGATGCCGTTGTCCCGGGTTCCGAGAGCGTTCAGAGGATTGCGTACAATAAGGTCATTTTTCAGCATGATGCTATTCCTTTGTCTGAGGTAGATTATCTGCGCCGGCGCCGACGGCAGTCCCGCTGTCGGCGCTGGCTTCTTCCGGAGCCTAGGCAACATTTTTCTTGGACTCGGCATATTTCTTGGCCAGTTCCTCGCCAATGGACTGGGGCACCTTCTTGTAGGTGGCAAATTCCATCGTGAACTGGGCCTTCCCCTGGGTGGAAGAACGCAGAACGGTTGAGTAGCCGAACATCTCAGCCAGGGGGACCCGGGCTTCGACCACGCACATGGTTCCTTCATCCTGGGTACCGAGAATGATGCCCCGGCGCTGGTTGATGGTACCCATCACCGAGCCCTGAAATTCCGTCGGCGTTTCCACCACCACCTTCATGATCGGCTCGAGGATGGTCGGACTCGCCTTGGCGTATCCCTCAAGGAAGGCGCCGCGGGCGGCCGCCTGGAAAGCCATTTCCGAAGAATCAACGGCATGGGAGGCGCCGTCGTTGATCACGATCTTGACGCCGGTAACCGGAAATTCCATTTTCGGCCCCTTGCTCATGCAGGCCTTGAAACCCTTCTCACAGGAAGGAATGTACTGGGTCGGGATGGCGCCGCCGACGATCTTGCTTTCAAAAACGAAATCTTCATCGGCCACCGGTTCCATGTAGCCGGCAACCCGGCCGAACTGGCCGGCGCCGCCGGTCTGTTTCTTATGGGTATAGTTGAACTCTGCCTTCCGGGTAATGGTTTCCCGGTAGGCAACCCGGGGCTGGCCGGTTTCCACCTCGGCGTTGTATTCCCGGCGCATGCGCTCGACGTACACCTCCAGGTGCAGCTCGCCCATGCCTTCGATGATGGTTTCGTTGGTCTCGTCGTCCACGTAGGTCCTGAAAGTCGGATCTTCCTTGGAAAAACGGTTCAGGGCCTTGGACATGTTCACCTGGGCCTTGTTGTCCTTGGGCACCACCGCCAGGGAGATGACCGGGTTGGGCACGAACATGGAAGTCATGGTCAAATTCAGGTTGGGATCGACAAAGGTGTCGCCGGAAGCGCAGTCAACCCCGAACAGGGCCCCGATGTAGCCGGCCGGCAGGACGTCAATGTCCTCCATCTGGCTGGCATGCATGCGCACCAGGCGGCCGACCTTCACTTTTTTGCCGCTGCGGACGTTGATCACCGTATCGCCCTTGGCCAGCTGCCCCTGGTAGACCCTGATGTAGGTCAGCTGCCCGTAGGGACCGTCCTCCAGCTTGAAGGCCAGGGAAACCAGCGGGTCGCTGTCGCTGCTGGACAGGGTAACCGGCTCTTCGTTGTTGTCAAGGTCAAGGGCCTCGTTTTTAATTTCCGTCGGGCTGGGAAGAATGGTGGTCACGGCGTCAAGCAGGGGCTGGATGCCCTTGTTTTTGTAGGCCGAGCCCATGTAGACGGGGGTAATCTCCCGCTTCAGGGCCCCGGTATGCAAGGCGCTGTAAATCATTGCCGCCGGAATCTCCTGCTCCTCGAGGATGGCTTCGGTCAACTCATCGGAAAACATGGAAGCGGCATCGATGAGCTCCTCCCGTTTGGCCTCCGACTCGTCCCGCAGGGCCTCAGGGATCTCTTCAACGCGGACCCGCTCGCCGTTGTCACCGTCAAAATAAACGGCTTTCATTTCCACCAGGTCAACCACGCCCTCAAAATCGGCCTCCAGGCCAATGGGAATCTGCATGGCCACGGCGTTGTGCCCCAGCTTGTCCCGCAGCTGTTCAATCACCCGCTCCGGGTTGGCGCCGCTGCGGTCGCATTTGTTGATAAAGGCGATGCTGGGAACCTTGTAGCGCTTCATCTGCTGGTCGACGGTAATGGACTGGGACTGGACCCCGCCAACCGAGCACAAAACCAGGATGGCCCCGTCCAGCACCCGCAGGGAGCGTTCCACCTCAATGGTGAAGTCCACGTGCCCCGGGGTGTCGATAATATTGATTTCATGGTCCTTCCACTCACAGAACGTGGCCGCCGAGGCAATGGTAATGCCCCGCTCCTTTTCCAGCTCCATGGAATCCATCGTCGCTCCGACCCCGTCCTTGCCCTTGACGTCGTGGATGGCATGAATGCGGTCGGTATAGAAAAGAATCCGCTCGGTGAGGGTGGTCTTCCCTGAATCAATATGAGCGCTGATGCCGATATTTCTTACCTTCTGAATGTCTTTCTTCATTTTTCCGTTTCCTTTAACTTTTGAACTGCTCCTGTTTTCAGGCTTTAACGGCGGCCTGGAACGGCCGCCGGCCATCAGCCTTGAGTTTTTAGCTTACGTTGAGCGATGAACCGTCAGCCGTTAGGGTTTAGCCTTGAAAAACCAAGGCTTTACCTTCATGAACACCAACACCTGACGGGTAAAAGCTTATAAAACAGTTAATATCATGTAATCATTAAACTAATGCGGGGACAAA
>JAOZRP010000136.1 GCA_029940125.1 bacterium | reverse complement strand
CCTGTTTTTATTGAATGGTGCCGGAGCTCGGAATCGAACCGAGACGGGGTCGCCCCCGCGGGATTTTGAGTCCCGTGCGTCTACCAATTTCACCACTCCGGCAAAATTTTCTTGCCACTGCTATTAACAATAAATCAGCAAATCTGTCAAGGAGGTTTATTGACTTTCAGCGGTTTTTCTGTCAGATGAATCTCCATGGGAATCATTTCTTACCTGGTAGATTTTTTTCAGCGCCTTCCCGTGGCCGAGCGGCCGGAACACCTGCTGCTGTTGCCCACCAAAAACCTCATCGAGCAATTCCAGTACCGGCTGGCCAAAGCCTGCGGCACCACCCTGCTGCCCTACAGCTACACCCTTGCCACTTTCACCCAGGACTACGGACAGGTCTACGCCAGGCCGATCAGCAACGCCGCCCGGCGGGCGGTCATGCATCAGGTCATCAACAATAAAAAATTCACCCATTTTGCCGGCGGCAGTGAAACCACCCTTTTTTCCCTCTGGGAAGACCTGGTTCTCGCCGGCAGAATTGCCACGGCAAACGATCTGCACAGCGGGAAATTCCTCAAGGAAACCCTCACCCGCCTGGAACCGACCCTCTACCGCTCGTCCACCTACCGGCAGTTCATGGAAGGCTACCTGGAAGAATTCAACACTATTTTCAGGACCTACCTCGACCTGCTGGCCGGAATGGAACTGGAAGACCCGCTGCTGGTCAGCCGCCAACAGCTTGACAAGACTCTTAAACAGCTGCCCATGCTGGCCGACCGCTTTCAGATCCTGATTGCCGACCTTTATGACGCCCCGCCGGTCCAGCTGCGACTGCTGGAAGCCCTGGCCGGAACCGGGGCTAAATTCCTGTTCAGCGGCTACCATTTTTCCGAACCGCGGCGCTGGCCGGAACTGATCAAAAATCTGCCCCCGGAGCAGGTCACCTGGTGTTCACCTCCGGCTAAAGAACTTCTCAGGCGGGCTGCCGATCCCAACGCCCACGACCGCTCCCCGCTGCCGGAAACGGAAATGGTCATGGCCCGGGTTTTCCCCTCGGTGGCCGCCGAGTGCCGCTACGTCATCCACCAGGCCCTGGCCCTGGTCTGCAGCGGCCTGCCGGCGGCAGAGATCGCCATCGTGGTCACTGACCAGCACCACTACCGGGAGACATTATACAGCCTGATTCACGCCCTGCCGGCCGACCGGCTGCCGATCGACATTTTTTCCTTCAACCTCAAGCGTCCCGTGGGCCGGTCGTCCCTAACCGTTTTCATCGAAACCCTTCTCCGGCTGGCCGGCGCCGCGCCTTTGTCCACCCAGCTGCTTCTGGAAACTATTGAGTCGCCTTTTTTCAGTCCTTTTTTCCTAAACAGCCCGGATGTCGACGACCTTGAAAAAGAACAACGATCGGTGGAAGCTCTCCTGCGGCAGACACTGGCCAACCAGGTCGTCACCGCCGTTGACACCCTGGAGGTCATGGCCCGCCGGGCGGACGACCCCCTACTGGAACTGGGCATCAAGGCGCTGACAGCGGCCGCCGCCCACTTCCCGGCCCAATCGTCCCTGACCAACTATCTGGACCTCGTCGCCGAGTTAATCGAGTCAAGCCGCGAACTGGTCAACGATCTCTATGAAAACGCCGTCCGGGACCACCTGGCGGCGGTGGTCGCGGAAATCAGGCAGCTGGAGTTGGACATTTCCTTCCGTCTGCCGTCGTTCCACGCCTTTTTCCAGGCCGCCGTCGCCGGCGAGGAAACGGGACTGAACTACGACTACCTGTCCGGCATCCAGATCCTCGATCCCCGCGACGCCAAGGGCATCGCCGCCCGGGCGCTCTTTCTCACCGGCAATTCCTCCGGCTCCTTCCTGGGCCGGGGGCAGGGAAACCGCTGTTTCACCCCCGGGCAGCAGAAGCTGCTGGGCCTGGTCACCCCGCAGCGCCGGGAAATCCTGCAGCGCTTCACGGTCTACTCGCTGATCAACAACTGCGAAAAAGTCTGGATGACCCGGGCCCTGGAAATCGAGGGCAGCAGCCGGGAGGCCAACATCTTCTTCAAGGAGCTGGTCTGGGCGGGGATGGAGCCGGTGATGCCGACGGTAGACATCTCCTGGAGCGACCAAAAAGCGGAGAAAGGGATGCAGCGGCAGGCGGAGGATGAAAAGAAGCAATGGGAGGAAACCGACCACGACCTGCTGCCCATCCGGGAGCTGCCGCCGCGCCTCAGCGGCCACCAGGCCACCTGCCTGCTCCAGTGCCCGGCCCGCTACTTTTTCGAAGCCCTGGGACTGCAGGCCCCGTCCATCCGCGAAGAACGCCTTGATCCCCTGGGCGAAGGCGCCATCCTGCACCGGGTAGCGGAAATGCTGGGGGAAAAACTGCCAAAACCGGAAAGCAAGGCCGAAATCCTCGCGGCCATCGAAGAAATCAGCCACCGTCTGGAAGTCACCTGGGAAGAACGCCTGCTTTTTTTCCTGCTCGAACGCAGCGGCTGCTGGGAGCGGCTGGCCGATTTTCTCCTGGAAGGCGGCCGCCGGTCCCTGGCAGTGGAGGAATGGATTGACGCCGATCTGGAACCAGTGGCCGGGACATCAATCCGGGGAGTAGGCAAGATCGACCGCCGCGACCACGGCCCGGCCGGGGAACGGCTGGTGGACTACAAACGCAGCAAGATTCCCTCGAAAAAAGCCATCAACAGTTTTGAAGACGTTCAGCTGCTTTTCTACGCCCTGCTCAAGGAGCTCAACGACAAAAAAATCGATACCATTGCCTATTATTCCTTCCGGAAGCGGCAGCGAAACTGTTCCGAAGCCGAGGTGGCACCCCTGCTCCCGGTTTTCCGCCAGCTCCTGGCCCAGCAGCTGACTGGGATTGTCGAGGCCGGCGGCTACCGAAAAATCATCGCCGGGCACTGCGATTCCTGCCCCTACCGGGAAATCTGCCTGGATGAATCCCAACTGAGGACTGCCAATGACCAGGCCTGATCCCTTCAACCCCTACCTGTCGTTCACCATCTCGGCCGCGGCCGGCAGCGGCAAGACCTACCAGCTGGCCGGCCGCTACCTGCACCTGGTGGCCGCCGGGGCCCGGCCGGACGAGATTCTCTGCTGCACGTTCACCAACAAGGCGGCCGGGGAAATGAAGGACCGGATCATCGACAACGCTTTTGAGCTGCTTATCAATGAAAAGGCCGGGCAGGAATTTGACCAGCGCCTGTTGGAATGGTGCGAGTCGTCCCCGGTGGCGGCCGGCAGGCCCCGGTCGGCGGTGGAAACCGCCTGCCTGGTGCTTGAGGCCAGTGAAACAGTGCGGGTGGAAACCATCGACGCCTTTTTCAACTCCCTGGCCCGGCAGTTCGCCCCGGAGCTGGACTTCCCGCCGGAAGCGGCCATCGCCGACCAGCTGACGGTCAGGGAACTGCAGCAGCAGGCCTGGCACGAGCTCAGCCGGCTTATCTGCGAAGACGAAAGCCTGCGCCAGGAGTTTGACGACTACCTGCGGCTCAGCAAGGGACGAGGCTTTTGGCAGCTGCGCAACTACGTCGAGCAGCTGCACCGCCAGCGGGCCGAGCTGGAAGCCTATCAATTCACCCCGGACGCGGCCCTGGAAAAGCTCATGCTGCCGGAACCATCCATCGAGGACGCCACCAATAATTTTTACCGCGAAGTCATCAATGTCCTGGACGACCTGCGGCAAGACCCGGCCTTTTCCCCCTACCGGGAGAAGTTTTCTTCAACCCTGGCCACCGCCGTCGAGGCTTTGCGGCAGAACCAGCCTTTGACTGACATCGTTGCCCTGTTGTGGGGGAACAAGCTGCTGAAAAAAATCGATTTCGGCAGCTACGACTGCCCGGACAACTTCACCATCAGCAAGCAGAAAATGGCCAAGGCGGAAATCAAGGCCCTCATCGACGTCCTCAACGAACGGCTGGCCGAGGTCCTGCGGCCCTACCGACAGGCCCGGCTGGTTCCCGGCTACAACCGCACCATCACCATGCTGAGATCCCTGTACCGCCGCTACGCCCGGATTTATGAAGGGCTGAAAAAGCGGCAGAAACTGATGGAATTCAGCGACCTGGGGCTGGCGGCCCTGCGCCTGTGGCGGGATGAGCGCTGGCCCGGCATCCGCTTCCACCTGCTTTCGGGCATCCGCCACCTGCTGCTGGACGAATTCCAGGACACCTCGCGGCTCCAGTGGGAGGTTTTCCGGCTGCTGCTGGATGACGCCCTGCTGGCCGGGGAGAGCATTTTTGCCGACTTTTCCCTGTTCATGGTCGGCGACGAAAAACAGTCCATCTACGGCTTCCGCAACGCCGACTACCGGGTGCTGGCCGACGCCGGGACGCTGGTTACCCGACATCCCCGGGTCGTCAGCCATCCCCTGAATGAATCGTTCCGCTCCTCCGACCTGATTCTCGATTTCATCAACCAGGTCTTCGACGGTCTCAACGCCCGGCACGGAGAGGAAATTATCCCCTTCCAGCCCCACAGCCGCCACCCGGACGCCTGGCCCCTGGAAGGCGGCTCCGTCAACCTGTACCCGCCGTTCTGCGACCACCAGGAGGAAGGAAGCGAAGAAAAGCAGTACGGGCTGGTGGACGAGGCCCGCTTCGTGGCCGCAAAAATCGACCAACTGCTGCAGGACACCCGACCGCTGATCCGCGCCAGGGAAAACGGCCGGATTGTCCAGCGCCGCGTCCGGCCCGGCGACATCACCGTCCTCTACCGCACCAGAAAAGGGGTGAGCCTGCTGCTGGACGAGCTCTGCCAGCGACAGGTGCCGGTAATCCGGGAGGACCAGGGCGGCTTTTTCCAGCAGCCGGAAATCCGCGACTGCCTGGCCCTGGTTTCCCTGCTGGCGGACCGCAGTGATGAACTGGCCCTCCTGCGCCTGATCCGCTCCCCCCTGGGCCAGCTGCCGACGGCGGCCTTCCACGATCTGCTGGGGAAAAAGCTGGCCCGGCCGGAAACCGGCCTGCTTGACCTGTACCTGGCTGAAACCGATGATTCGCCGCTGGCCCGGGCCCTGACCGCCGCCGTCGTTCACAACCGGGAACTGCCGCTGGCCCAGCGCTGCGCCCTGTTTTTGGAAATCACCGCCGCCCAGCAGCGCTACCGGAAAAAAACCGACGACCCGAACCCGGCCGGAAACCTGGACCGCTTCCTGTCGCTGCTCAGCGACAACGGCTACCGCTCGGCGGTGGAAGCCCGAACCCACCTGCAGAAACTCAGCGAGGCGGATGAACTGAGCGGTTCCCTGGGGCAGCAGCAGGACGCCGTCCGCCTGATGACCGTCCACCGGGCCAAGGGCCTGCAGAACGAGGTCATTTTTTTGTTCAACACCAGCATCGGCAGCCGGCACAACACCGGCCTGGTCATCAACCGGAGCGATTCCCGCCGGGACTTCCCCATCCTCCTGCTGCCCCGCTCCAGGGAGGACCTGCCACCGGTGGACTTTCTTGAGGAAATGAAGGTCATCAACCAGCGGGAAAATTTCCGCGAGGAGATCCGCGTCCTCTACGTGGCCCTCACCCGGGCGACCCAGCACCTTTTTATCACCGCCAACGCCAAAAAGGCCGAAGAGACGCCGGAAGCCGTCGCGGTCATGGAAATGGCCCTGCGGGAGATGGCGGCCAGTGATGAAGACCTGGCCGGGAAACCCTGCCTGGCCGGCATCCAGGTTCCCCATCAACAGGATGCTGCCGATTCCCCCGAACCGGGAGAAACACCAGCGCCGGGAACGGTGCGGGAAGAAATTATACTCGACCCAAAGGCCCTGCAGTCGTTCCGGAGGCAGGGACGAAAGGCTCCCAGCGGCGATGAAGACCTGCCGATAACGGCGGCAGCCGGCAGCGCGTCGGACCGGCTGCTCGGCCTGATTGTGCACCGGGTGCTGGAAGAGGAGCTGAAAGGGATGGAACCGTCGCTGGCGGCGATCTGCCGGGGCTGGGCGCCGGCGGGAACAGTCGAAGAATACCGCTCCCGGGCGGCAGAGATGCTGGCTCACATCCGGCAATCCGCTGATTTTCAAGGGTTGAAGCGGAAGGCAACCAGGGCGGAAATCCCGATTGCCGGCTGGACGGACGCCGGGGCGTACATCCTCGGCCGGCTGGACGTCCTCTCTTTAGAAGGGCAGCGGGCAGCGGCACTGGATTTCAAAACCGGGGAAGTCAATCGGTCCCAAATGGATCTTTACCGGCGGCTGCTGGCCGAAATCTTTCCCCACGGCCGGCTGGCCACCGTTCAACCGGTAGAAAAAAGTAAAGAAAGTGGAAAAACGTACGAAGAGAAATGGTAATTCAAGTTTAGATTAAGCTGTTAGCGATACCTCAATTCTCTGTTTACATTGCCGGGCACGCCCAATCGGCTGTTTGGGCTTGGCTCATAGCGGTTTTGGCCGCCGAACGAATCACCAGGACGGTGATTCGCGGCGGACG
>JAOZRP010000135.1 GCA_029940125.1 bacterium | reverse complement strand
CTATAAAATACAATCAGTCTTCCATCGGGCTGAAACTGTCTTTATCCGCTCCACACAAGGGACAGGCCCAGTCATCGGGAACATCGGCAAACTTCGTCCCGGCGTCAACACCGTTGTCAGGATCGCCGTTTTCTGGATCATAGATATAGCCACATACTTCACACACATACTTTTCCATTTTCTTCTCCTTGGTTTTTGATATAATTGGCATTTACCACCCTGGTGAGAATCCTACTCCGTAATGTCCACAAGCAGGTGCTGCTTTAAATATTTCAACACGGTCAACTGGTCCACCCTGGTCAGCTCACCTTCAGCATGCCCGGCCATCCTGGCCACAATCTCTTCCCATTCGGCAACCGTTCGCTTGTGCTCCCGAATGATATCCGCTTCATGACAGGAAGTGCATTTCGTCTTCAGGATCGTCGCGTCTTCCGCCCCGGCGGAAAAAATCAGGGCAAAACTGAACAACAGGACAACCGCCGTAATTTTCGTCAGTTTACGCATCCCAGGTCCACATGCCCTTGTTGTTGATGTCATAAAACTGGTCTTCAAGAATCCTGGCATGATCCGCTTCTTCGGCAGCCAGCCGCTTGAACATCGCTGCGCCCTGGGGATCATCAATCTCCCCGGCCAGCTTCGTGTAGGCCTCACCGGCGCTTTTCTCATTTTTAATCGCCATGGTCAAGATCTCGGAAACATCCTTCTTCTCGTCGGCAGAAATTTCCAGAACAGTTCCTTCCACATAAACAGGTTTGAAGGAAGTTCCCTCATAGGAAATAAAGCAGCCTGCGCCCGACAGTGACTCCTTCAACCTGCCAAGTGCTTCGTAATGACCCTGCTCAAACTCACTCAGCTGCATAAACAACTGTTTGCCCTTGGCGTTGCTGACCCTCTTCGCCGCCATCGCATAAAACTGGCTGGCCTTCTGTTCGGCATTCATGGCCAGATCAATGGCATCCATAACCGTTTTATTGCATTCCACCATTATTCTACTCTCCTTATCCACCACTACTTGCTGGAACAGCTGCAACCGCAACCAGTGCAGCCTGAATCCTCTTTTTTAACAAAGGAACCGGCTTCGCTGCACTCGGGGCATTTCCTGGGCTTGCAGCGACCTTCCTTCTCATGTCCACATTTTTCACATTTCCATACCGCCATTTTTTCCTCCTGTTCAAAGTTCAGTATCATTTTATCTTTTGTCACCGGCATGCATGATGTCGAACACCCTGCGACCCAACACAACGACTCCATGACATTAATTATAAATATAATCTATTTAGTTTTATTTTGCAAGTTTTTTTACCATTATTTTTTGACTGGACCAACAGCCAGCAAATACAACAAGTTGGTCGACTCCGGCAGCTCAAGAACTTCAACGGCCTCCCGATCATAAAAGGCCCCCACGGCACAGCAGCCCAGCTCCAGGGCGGCGGCGCCAAGATAGAGGCGCTGTCCCAGCCGCCCGGCCGCCAGCATAACGTCGCGGTATCCCCGGGCTCCGACAGCATTTTCCAGTGCGGTCAGATCTGTAAAAAGGAGAATGTGAACGGCAGCCTTGCCCAGCCAGCGCTGGTCCAGGCAGGCATGGGCCATGTGACTGAGAAAATTACCGGCAGCAACCAGAGTCAGAGACTGATCCGCGGTTTTGAGAGCGTAGAAACCCGGCTCCGTTCCCGCCACGCTGCCCACCAAAAAGCCGCAGGTCAACCCCAGGGAAGCAAAAGACGGCGAGGCGACAGCCTCGGCAACCAGGGAAATAACGACATGAAAAGAAGAAGTGGACAAGGGTTCATCACTGACAAAATTCCGCCGGGAGCGTCGATGCAGCAAAACGTCGGGATAGCTGCAGACTTCATTGACCGTCACCGGGGGGGCAATTTCCTTGTCGGACTGGCCGGCTACCGGCCTATAGCGGGACCAGAAATCGTCAACCGGGACTTTTTTTCGACCAGAGAGAAGCGATGATGATGTCGCCTGGTGAATCTGCTGGATGGTTTCATAGAACTTTTCCCGGGCCGCCACCTGGCTGCGGCGGGACAACCCGTCCGCGGGCGACAAGGGCACAGCAGTTTCCGTGGCCGCTGGGGGCGTGAACGGAACCCTGACCAGAGCCAGGCAGGCTTCACGCCGGGAATCAACCGCCAGGACGTCGTTCACCCGCTGATCGTCAAAGTTGCTCTCCACTTGGGCAGCAAAAGAAAAGGCCCGCAGGGCCAGCAACAGGTTTTCGAGCAGATGACCGCTGTCCAGCAGATGGTAGCGGTAAGCCCGGTCCCGGTATTTCCAGGAACTACGAAAAAAAATAGCGCTGACCAGGAAAACGAGTCGGGATTCATCCGGCGCTGAAGCTTCGAAAAGCTCCGGCAGCAGGTTCCCGGTCCTGATTTGCACCAAGGCCGGTTTCTTGACCCGGTAATGATACAACCCGGCCGACAGGCCGGCAATCCCTGGACAGGCAACATACAACTCGCATGGATAAAGAGCTCCCGCCGAAGCGACGCTGCGAAACCAGATTTCACCGTTGGCATGCCGGGCCCGGCCGGTCAGCATTTCAGCCAGCAGCATGATTTGGCCCAAAAGGTCAAACGACAGGGGCGGAGGATTCTCTTCCCGAAGCTGCGGCTGAAAAAGTTCAAAGACGGATACCGGCGGCATCTTCACTTCCAAAGGAATGGGGAAAACTTCCCCGCCGGGATACTCCTTGTACACCGAGGGTTCATTCTCCCAGTCCAGGGCATGGGAATCCATCTTCGACCGTTCATAGCTGCTGAGCTGGTGGTAGTGCAGGGCAGGATTTTGCATCATTTCTTCTCTTTCAGAAACCAGTGGCAAGATCAACCAGGTTTATATCCATCGACTCAACTCACTTTCCTTTCAATGCCAATAACCGCTGGGCGGTTTTTTCCCCGAGGAAAACCAGGGATTCGATGTCCAGGTAGCACAACACCGTGGCATCAAAGAGAATCTTTACCTTGGCCGGGAAGCCGTCGTCGCGGTCCTCATCCCAGAAATAGAGCAAAAAAGGGATTCGGGGCAGGGGATGGAAAACCGCATGGAACTCGGCATTGGTGTCCATGGGCGGCGAAGACGCCCCCAGTTTCAGCAGCACCTCATGCAGATCTTCCACCCGGCCGGCAAAGGCCCCGGCAATGACATCCTCGCATCCTTCCTCGAAAGCCTTCTTTTTCGCCAGGGCTCCGGGCAGCTCGCCCATGGCCACCCACTTCCCCGCCAGCGGTTCACGGCAGGCCTGGGCGATATAGTTGTACAACAACACGTGTTCCCAGACATCGTGTTCGCCCCCGTCAAGGGCGGTTACTTCATCTTTACTTACCGCGTAGCGGCGGCCCAGCAGAGGGATCACCAGGGCGTCCCTATCCTGCTGCTGAACAACATCAGCTCCCAGAAAAGGCGCCAGTTCCTTCAGGTCGTACTCCTGAATTTTACTGATGACGTGCTTTTTGGCGCTGACAAAATGCTCGGGAAAGGCAGTCACGCCCCCCTCTTCCTGCTCTTTCAGAATAGCTTCCACCCGGGCAAGCTTCGGGGAATCAAAATGCGGGCAGACTGCCGGCGCCACCCCTTCACGGAGCACATGGGTGGCGAAAGCCATGCAGGTAAGGTAGCCGCAATCACCGCAGTTGGTCCGCGGCAGCATTTTCAACAATTCCAGAATCTGTAAAGCCATTACCACTCCCTGAGCATCTGCATATGGAAAAAAAAGAAACTTGGAGAACTAAGATTTCAGTAGCCGCTGCAGGAATTCCTTTTCCCA
This sequence comes from bacterium, assembly GCA_029940125.1. GTDB lineage: Bacteria > Desulfobacterota > Anaeroferrophillalia > Anaeroferrophillales > Anaeroferrophillaceae > DQWO01. Next base: position 2,651 of record JAOZRP010000135.1, on the reverse strand, counting down.
GGAAGGCCAGTCCACCGGGTTGTCGGCATGTTGGAGCCGGCAGGGACTTTTTTCGTTTGCCAGTTGATTGGCCATGGGTTTCCCGATAACTGGAGGGCAAAATGAGCCGGAACTTTGGGCGGGATGTCCGCCAAAGCTTCCCGCCCCGGGATGGGCAAAGCGGCTGAAGACGGCTACAGGCCGGCCGCAGCCAGCATTTTGTCAATTTCCTGGGGATTGAAACCAATTCGATGGTCTTCACCAACAACAATCACGGGAACCTGCCGCTTGCCGGAAATGTCAACCATTGCCTTCAATGCCCGGGGATTTTCACGCACATCAAACACTTCGTATGCAACCCCTTTTTGCGAAAGATACTCTTTCGCCGTTCGGCAGTGGGGTCAGGTGGAAAGGGAAAAAATTTTAACGGCAGCAGCAGCCATGTCATCACCTCCTGAATTTTCAAGCCAGCCTGGGATCCACACCGGTAAAATTACACTCGGGCGCATAGCAGGTCACATCGCGAAACTCACATTTCCGGTGACATGAAGGACATGCTTCCGGCGGTTCCATGGCCTGGATCGTGTAGCCACAATTTGAACACTTCCAATAGTTTTGCGGCATTTCCGTTTTTGGTTCACTCATCTCTGCCTCCACATCCTGTTTTTCAACCACGTCAATGGTTACTCAGCTCCTGCCGACGGCAGCGCAAACCCCCGAGAACCCAGCTCCCGATCCAGCATGAAAATTGCGTTTCCTTGATCGCCAACCAGTTTCAGCTTCTGGACGATTTCGTCGGCGGAAGCTTCTTCCTCCACCTGCTCACTGACGAACCACTGGAGAAAAATATTGGTGGCGTGGTCTCTTTCCTCTATGGCCATATCAACCAGATCATTGATGCGGCTGGTTATATATTGTTCATGCTTGTATGCCGCCTCAAAAGCAGCCAGAGGGCTTTCCCAGGCTGTTTCGGGAGCATCGATCTGGGCCAGGGTAACCCGCCCGCCGCGTTCAATGATGAAATCATAGATTTTCATGGCGTGGGACATTTCTTCCATTGCCTGCACCTTCATCCACTGGGCAAAGCCGGAAAAATTCATCGCGGCAAAACATGACGACATGGACAGGTAAAGGTAAGCAGAAAATATTTCGGCGTTGACCTGGTCATTCAAAGCTTTTTCAATTCGTTCTTTCAACATTTCTTCCTCCATTCATTTTATGTGTTGACAACCGCACTCCCATGCAAAAAGAGAGGCAATAAAAGATTATGTTATTAAAGAATACATACTAAATTAATTTTGTCAAGTTAAATACAATATACCTGACTTCAAGACAAAACCACCAACCCACTCGCAAATGGCCATAAGATATTTTTTAAAAGCATTTTTGCATTCCAGAATAATTTTTGTTACAGTAGAAAAAGAAAAGTGAAAGACGAATAAATTTTGAACTAAAGGTAAAAACCAAAAGAGAGGGGATTGGCAATGAAAAAGAAACTATTTATAGGGGTCGGGTTTTTGCTGGTTGTCATCATTGCAGCGGTATTTTTCATCTACAGCTCACTTGATTCAATTATCGAAAAAGCCATTGAAAAATACGGCTCTGAGATCACCCAGGCTAAAGTCAGCCTTGACGGGGTAAAAATCAGCCCCACCAGCGGCCAGGGAGCGCTGATGGGCCTGCAGATCGGCAATCCCAAGGGGTTTTCCAGTGATTATGCGATCAACATCGGCACCACCAAGATTACCATCGACATTAAAAGCATTACCAAGGATCCGATCATCATCAAGGAAATTTTCATTGACAAGCCCTCGGTCATTTATGAGCTGACGTCAAAGGGCAACAACTTTTCCGCCATCGTTAAAAATGTTCAGGAATACGGCGGCGCGGCCGACAAAAAGACGAAGCCGGCCGACAGCAAAAAAGCAGGCAAGGAAGGTCCCAAGCTGATCATCGAAAAACTCAGGATCAACAACGGCGAAGTCAAGGTTGAAGCGGCTGCCTTGAAAGGCAAAGACATAACCGCAAAACTTCCTAATATCTATTTGAAGGATATCGGCAAAAGCAAGGGCGGCGCCAGCCCGGGCGAGGTTGCTGAAAAAATCATGGCCATTTTGACCAAAAAAATCGGTTCAGCCGTTAGCAGCCTGGACCTCAACCAGATTATCGGAAACGTGGGCAATCTTCAGAAGGAACTCGGCGGCGCAATACAAAACAATGAAGAAACGATCAACGAGCAGGTAAATGACGCCGGGAAAAAATTGAAATCCCTCTTTAAATAGGCCCTTTCCCCAAACGGCTGTTTCCGGAGGGACGGTTAGCTGTCAGTTTTTGGCTTTCAGCCTGAGCAGTTGAGCTCAAGACCTTTATATTGAATGCTCGCAACAATTAACGGCCAGGAAAATCTTGGTGAAAACGTTCAAAGTCTACGAACATGAATTTTACGGCTACGAAGCCGTAAAACAGGGGTTTTCCTGGCCGGCGCTTTTTTTTGGCTTCATCTGGGCGATGGTCAAAAAACTCTGGAAAATTTCCGCCGCCCTTTTCCTGGTTTTTATCATCCTCAACCTGCTGAGCACCGTTGCCCGGGAGACCCATTCCCTGCTGCTTTCCCTGCTGACAACCGCAGGCTACCTGCTTTACTGGCTGTTCCCGGCCCTGCAGGGGAACCT
>JAOZRP010000471.1:429-1766 GCA_029940125.1 bacterium | reverse complement strand
TGCCGCCGGCGCCGATATGGGTGTCGGAAATAACCATGAACCAGAACAGCCGGGCTGGACTCCAGTGGTAGTAGGCACCGGCAGGATTGCCGGCCAGCACCGGAAGGGACGACAGGAGGAGAAAGATGGCAGCCAGGCCCAAAAGACAGCTAGTCGCCCCGGTCTGCCGCCGCCTGTTTTTCCAGCTGCCGGACAAAGGTGTCCAGAAATTTAACCGCATCTTTATCATTTTCCTCTGCACGCAGTTTCACCAGGACTTCAATGGCCTGCCGGTACTGCCCGCCCATTTGCAGGGACGAGGCCAGCTGCAGACATATTTCCCGGCGTTCGGGAGCCAGGTCCAGGGCCTGCCGGTACCACTCGGCCGCTTCCCGGTATTTCTTCTGGACAAAACAACTGCGACCCAGGTGAAGATAAGGCTCAACCCAATCGGGAGCCAAAGCAATGGCTTCCCGGAAAGCCTGCTCTGCCAGCCGGTATTCCCAGTCGGCGCCGGCAACGTCTTTTTTGGGGGTTAATTCATAAAACGCCAGGCGGAAATGCTCCAGGCCGTCCCGGTCAAGTTCTTCGGCCGTCCCAGCCGGAGAAACGGTCACGGCCGCCAACAGGAACAATGCCGCCAGGCAGATGACCAAAAAAAACTTTTTCACCTTATCCCCTCTTTGATGGAGGCATCACGATAAAACGACAAAGCCCCGCTGGATAAAATCCGGCGGGGCCTTGGATGTAATTCTTAAGCTATTAGCTGTCAGCCATTAGCGGTTAGCTCTATCTCCATTCCATGCGGAAAACGCTCTTATTTTCCAAAGCTGAACGCTGAGAGCTGACCGCTGAACGCTGTGCTTATCTCATCCCTGAGTCCGGCGGCGCCTGACGGCAACCAGCCCCAGCAGCCCGGAACCCAGCAGCCACACCGCACCGGGGATGGGGACGGCATTAGTTCCTGTAAACACTGCACCCGACGCAGGATCAAAAGATTCCAAAAACACTTCTGTCCCATATAAATTCGTTGAATCATGACCAAACTCTATTAAACTAAGATCTAATATAATACCCGTATAATCAAATGAGAAAATAACTCCATCAGCTAAATCACCGGCACTAGCTAAACCGAAGGCCGCATCTTGATCATACGAATCAATTTTAAATATATTATCCTGATGATTGACACCTGAATCCCAACCCAAAGTTCCACCAATCGGAATTGCATTCCCATTAACATCAGTATCTAAGGAAGTGACATTAAAATCTGCACTAACATTAAACCAAAAAGTAACTGAATTTATTCCAGAAGGAACGGGTAAATTTCTTACGGAAATATCGAATGTTGCAGCACA
>JAOZRP010000471.1:0-419 GCA_029940125.1 bacterium | reverse complement strand
TACAACTACCAAAAACACGACTTTCATCCTGATTAACTTTTTCATTTTTTCACTCCTCATTTTTTGTCCCTAACGCAAAAAATATCTAAATTAGTTATCACACCATCATCATGACAATCAGCAATGACAGAATAAGGCTCTGTTTTAGCATCTCTGACAGCAAATATATCAAGATTAGTTATATTTCCATCCCTGTTCGCATCCCCGCGCTCGCGGACAATTGCCCCGTCGAAAACCACCACATCATCAATCTCGGTACCGGCAGCTACGGTCACAAAATTGGCAAAGTCGCCGCCGCGGCCAAGTTCAACGGTAACGCCGAAATAAGTTTCGGCATCCGCAGGATCCGTCGGCACCGCCCCAACGTCGTCACGGTTGAAGGTAACAATTCCCAAAAGCACCCGGTCGCCGATGACCCC
>JAOZRP010000470.1 GCA_029940125.1 bacterium | reverse complement strand
TGATGGTCTCGGTCACCTGACCAATCTCTTGCGCCGCCCGGCCCAGCTCATCAATCCGATCAGCCACCGTTTCTCCCTGAGCCACCGCGCGGTCGGTAATCACTTTGGCCTGATCGGCATTTTTGGCAATCTCCCCAATAGTAACATTCATTTCCTCCGTACCGGAGGCAACGGTTGAAACATTCGTGGAAGCCTGTTCCATGGCTACGGCCACCGTACTCATCTTGCTATTCATTTCCTCGGCCGCCGTGGCCACGCCATCAGCCTTGACCGCCATCTGCTCCGCCGCAGCCGCCTGCTGCCCGGCAAGTTCATCTAAATTGTTGGCCGCCCGCGACAGAGCTTCGAATCTTCTCACCATACGGCGCAGCATTTTTTGCAGGTTTTCAATGAAATTATTGACCCCAACGGCCAGATTTCCCAACTCATCCTGGCGGTCCGCCGACAATCGCTTGGTAAGGTCCCCATCGCCATCCGCCACGTCATTAATCATGGCAATAGTCTGAACCAGTGGTCGCCCGATCAGCAACCGAAGCAACCAGGCAAGCCCAATAACAATCAGAATGCCAATGCCAATGGAAGCCAGAACCGCCTGATTACGGGCGCGGTCAAGGGAAGTTTTCAGGTCACGGCTTTCCTTCTGAATCTCAACGTCCAGCTGATCAATATAGCTGCCCATGCCAACAATCCACCCCCAGGGTTTGAACAGCTTGACAAAAGAAAGTTTGGAACTCGGCTCCTGAGCGCCCGGTTTTGACCACCAGTAACCCACGAAGCCTTCCTGCTGCTGCGTTACCACGTCCACCATGGACTGAATAAACTTTTTACCCTTCACATCCTTGAGATTGGATAAATCTTTGCCATTCAGCTGGAGCTTGGCCGGGTCCATGATCATCCGTCCTTGCTCATTTAAAATGAAGAAATAATTGCCGTCCTTCATCCGCATGGTGGCCACCTGTTTCAGGGCCTGCTGCTTCATTTCAGCGGCAATGTCCTCCAACCAGGAGCCGCTGCCCAGGATCCAACCCAAAGGTTTGAACAACCGAACATAGGAAATTTTTTGCTTGGGTTCCTTTTCCCCCGGCTTGCTCCATAAATAGCTGACCATACCAGCACCATGCTGTTTGCAAACCTTGACCATGTCGTTAAAGAGGTACGTTCCCTGGGGATCCTTGAGTGAGGACAAATCTTTGCCGTCCAGCTGGGATTTGATTGGATGCATAACCATCCGGGGATGAAGGTCATTGATCCAGATGTAGTTGCCATGATCATAGCGGGCGGTGCGCACCAGTTCCTTGAGGTTTTCTTCCAGCTCATCTTCCGGAATCTGGTCATGATTTTTCTGGTAATAAGCCTCTATTTGACTGCAAACTGCATCCACTACTTTCTGCAGTTCTTTATATTTCATCTTTTTGAGCTGTTCCACATCCTGTGAACGATCATGGTATGATTTGATCGTCTGCAGGCAGAGATGAACCTGATTTTGCAGCTTTTCCCTTTCCTGTTCCAAGCCAAATTTTTTCAGTTGCCGTCCCTGCTCCATCGAAAATTTGTTTAAATCATACTGGTATGTGATCACCATGCAAATTCCCACCAGAGAAAGGCCGGCGATTACCACCACGATTACTTTGCTAACAATTGAACTGCTCAATTTCATTTTCATAGTTTTCCCTGTCAATGAAATTCATGGATTTTTTCAGGACGGCAGGCGCTTATTGATACTCTGCAACAGCTTCTCCCGGTCCAGTTTAATCTGGTAGTCATCAATCCC
>JAOZRP010000134.1 GCA_029940125.1 bacterium | reverse complement strand
GACAATTTCTTGTTTTTTTTGACAGCCTTTCAGGGATAAGGCACTAATAGCTAACTGCTAAAAGCTTGATTTAGGAGAAAATGAGTGTTTCCGGATGAAAACTAAAGGATATCCTTCCGGAAATTGGGAGAACGGCAATGAATCCTGAGGCGTTTCAGGCGAAGGTAAAACAGCGGGTGGCTGACAACTTTGATCAAAGCTATCGGCTGTACGAGGATTTTGAAAAAAAGCATCATTTTTTCTATGATCTTACGGTAAAGCTGGCTGAGAACATCGGGCTGCGACCCGGCAGCAGGGTGCTGGACGTCGGCTGCGGCAACGGTGTTTCCGCCCTGGCCCTCCATGAAAAATTTTCCTGTCAGGTCATGGGGGTTGACTTGTCAGCCCGGATGGTGGCCGCCGGTCAGGAACTGCATGGTTCAAATCCGGAAGTCTGCCTGGTGGAGGGTGACGGCGAGCGGTTGGTTGAGGTGGTTGGAGACCGGCGTTTTGACTATGTTCTTTACAACGCCTCCATTTTTATTTTCCCGGATGCCGAACGCAGTTTCAGGGAAGCGGCGGCCTGCCTCCGACCGGGTGGGGTGATTGCTTTTTCCTTTTATCCCTTGCTGGTCAATGCCGCCGGCGATGATTTGCTGAGCCTGGCTTTTCAGCGCTTGGAGCTGCCTCCGCCCCGTTTTCGGGTGATTACCGATTACCAGAAGGCATCCGAGGCCCTGGAAAAATGTGTTCTGTCCGTGGTTCATCACCAGTGGGTGCGGCCGCTTGACCTGGAATTTTTGCGGGATTTCTTTTTCATTCCCGCCCAGTCGGCCTCCCTGTTTCCTGGGAAAGACTATATTGCCAGGCGGGAGCTGGTAACCCGCCTGTTTGCCGTGCTTGAAGACGTGGCCCCGGAATCTTCCATCGTTTGGCGCATGGCGGCGGGAACAAAAGCATAAAAAGGTGTGGTGCTGATGAAAAAAGAAGGCAAGGATCTGGCAATAGTGCTGGTTGTTGGTGAGGATCAAACCGGCATTGTGGCCCAGGTAGCAGATTTCCTCTGGAAGGAAAATATCAATATCGAGGATATCAACCAGAAAATCATGCAGGGTGTTTTTGTGATGACTATGCTGGTTGACATGGCCGGCGCCCGCAGCGACGTGGGAGTCGTGGGCCCGAAGCTGGAAAAGCTGGGGGAGAAAATCGGTCTTTCCATCCAGATTCAGCATCATAAAATTTTTGAGGTCATGCATCGGGTGTGATGACCGCATCGGTTGATCTACCGTGAAAGACAGGGATTTTTTATGCCGCAGTCAATTTCCTTGGAAGAAGTTTATGAAACCTATCGGATGACCGAAAAGGAGCATTTTGACATCAGGGCGGTTACCCTGGGGATCAATCTGCTGCCTTGTGTTTCCGATGATTTTTCCGTTCTTTGTCGACGAACGGAGAAGAAAATTCTTTCAACGGCCCGCCAGTTTGTCAAGCGGGCCGAAAAAATCCAGTCGTATTACGGCATCCCGATCATCAATCGGCGGATAACGGTGACCCCGGCGGCCGTGGTCCTGGCCGGGGCGCTGACCGGGGATGCCGGCCGGGACCGGGAGCGCTGCGTCTTGTACGCCAGGCTGTTGGACCGCTGCGCCGGGGAAGTCGGGGTTGACTTCCTGGGCGGGTACGGCGGTTTTTGTGAAAAGGGCATGACCTATGCCGAGCAGACGGTTATGGACGCCCTTCCCGAGGCCCTGGGCAAAACGGAGAAAGTCTGCGGTTTTTTCAGCCTGGCATCCAGCAAGGCTGGGATCAACATGCGGGCGGTGGCTAAAATCGGGGCAATTATTCGGGAACTGGCCATTAACAGCGATCAGGCAATCGGGGCGGCGAAGTTTGTCGTCTTTGCCAACCCGGTAAGCGACAACCCGTTTATGGCCGGAGGGTACCACGGCCTGCAGGAGGCCGACAACATTGTTAACGTCGGCATCTCCGGGCCGGGGGTGGTTCGCCGGGTGGTTGCCGGCCTGCCCCGGGATCTGCCTCTGGACGCGGTGGCGGAAGCAATCAAGAAGACCGCTTTCAAGATTACCCGGGCCGGAGAACTGATCGGCCAGGAACTGGCCCGCAGCCTCGGCGTTCGCTTTGGATCAATCGATGTTTCTTTGGCGCCGACCACGGCGGTGGGGGACAGTGTTGGCCGGATTCTGGAAGCTATGGGGCTTGAGCGGGTGGGCACCCACGGTTCTACCGCCGCCCTGGCCCTGTTGACGGACGCGGTTAAAAAGGGCGGCGTGATGGCGTCGTCGCGGGTTGGCGGCTTGAGCGGGGCCTTCATTCCGGTCAGCGAGGATGTGGGACTGGCGGAAGCCGTGCGGGCCGGAGCCTTGGGGATTGACAAGCTGGAAGCGATGACGACGGTTTGCTCGGTGGGGCTTGATATGATTGCCGTTCCCGGCGACACCAAGACCACCACCCTGGCCGCGATTATTGCCGATGAACTGGCGATCGGGGTGATGAATAATAAAACCACCGCCATCCGCCTGATTCCGGTGCCCGGCAAGAAAGCGGGCGACCATGTTTCCTGGGGCGGGTTGCTGGGCAGTGCTCCCATCATGCCTCTGCATCAGGAAAACAGCGACTATTTTATCTGGCGAAAAGGGCAGTTGCCGGCGCCGGTAACCAGTTTCAGAAATTAATCTTTTTCAGGGAATTTTTATGTCTGAGAACAAATCGTATAATCATGATCAGTATCTTATTGACGATTTCAAACTCGAGGAAAGCTGGCGGATATTCAAGATAATTTCCGAGTTTGTTGAAGGCTTTGAGAAATTGTCGGACTGTGGGCCGGCGATTACGGTTTTTGGTTCCGCCCGGACCAGGGAGGAGCATGAAGATTATCAGCAGGCCCTGGCCCTGGGGAACGTGATGGCCAAATCCGGAATCACCGTTATTACCGGCGGCGGTCCGGGAATTATGGCCGCTGCCAATCGCGGGGCCATGGAGGCCGGAGGGAAGTCTGTCGGCCTGAACATCACCCTGCCCATGGAGCAGAAGCCGAATCCTTATATTACCAAACTGGTTTCCTTCAAATATTTTTTTGTGCGCAAGGTCATGCTGGTAAAATATTCCATGGCTTTCGTGGTTTTCCCCGGCGGGTTCGGTACGCTTGACGAGATGTTTGAGGCCCTGACTTTAATCCAGACGGACAAGATCCGCCCCTTTCCGATCATTCTTTACGGCAGCCACTACTGGCAGGGATTGTTTGCCTGGCTGCGCAAGGAATTAAAGGTGTCCGGTTATATCGGTGAAGATGATCTTTCGCTGCTGCAGATTTGTGATGATGTGAATGAAATTGCCTCGATAGTTAAGGACTTTATGCAAAGCTTCCGGGGTGAAAACAGCTAAGATGTTTTAGGCTTGAGAATGATTTTATGCTCCATCAGCGAGACCTGAAGCAGTTCAGCGTCCAGGAGCTTCTGTTCACCGAAAATGTTCTCCAACAGGATCTTTCCCTGCTCCGGCCTCAATTTATAGACATTTTCCATGACCATGAGATTCTCTTCTTCAGGTTTCTGCAGATAGGCGTTGGCTTCACACATCTTCTATCAACTCCTTTTCCAGCTTTTTGATCATGAGGTCAATAAGGTGGGGCAGCGGTTCTTTGTAAACGCCGATGATTTCAACGTTTTCCTGTGACAGAGGCAGCAGGAGCTTTCTGGCCGGGCTGGCGGCGATGGCAGCGGCCATGGGAGGCGTCAGCTCCCCCATCATGGCATGGGCCATGACAATGGAAATGGTGCCAAGAATTATGTCGACCTTGGCCACGCTTTGGATAATGGCGTTTTCACCGGTTGCCCCCCGGTTTGCCCTGGTTTTCATCATTGCCGCCGTGGCAATGGCATTGGTCCCGAGCGCCCAGATTTCTACCTTTTCGCCAAACTCTTCCTTCAGGCGACGGATAACGGCACTGCCGATGCCGCCTCCCTGTCCATCCACTATTCCTATTTTCATGCGCTGTCAGACCTCCTGTCCAGATGGTGGATAAACATTGGTAGAATATGCGCGTTATTTTTGCAAGGCAAAATTCATCGTTTTGCGAAAAATTCCGGATTGACCGGGCGCGAGCAGATGTATTTTTTTGGTGAAAATATCGGTTTTGGGGTTGTTTTAAGCTCGTTGGTTGCCTGGATGGGAAGAAAAATATTTTTTACACTTGACAATAATCATTTACAGCTTATATTAACATAGGCAGATATAAGAGAAAAGGTTGGTGCTGATGCCAGAAGACCCGGTTGACGATAGTAATTACCCCACGTATCCGATTGGGGTTGTCGCGGAACTGCTGCGGGTTCATCCGCGGACGCTCCGGTTGTATGAAAAGGCGGGGCTGGTTTGTCCTTCGCGTCGGGGAGGCAAGCGGTTTTATTCCCGCAACGACCTGCGGTGGATACGATGCATGCGACAGCTTATCCATGATGAAGGACTCAATATTGCCGGTTTGCAGAAGCTGCTGCAGCTGGCTCCCTGCTGGGAGATTCGCCGGCAGACCTGTCGCGAGTACAATTGTTGCCGTCTGTGTGGACTGAGAGGGAAAATTGGTTATTATCAAAATCAGCGGCGGCGCCGTCAGCGGTGAAGCTGGGAGGTGGAGGTGTTTTATGCATGAGGAAGTACGGCGAAAGTTAAAAGAGGTGAGCAGAGAAGGAAAAGTAACGTGTGCTCAGGCGGAGAAGATCGCCGAGGAAAGTGGTCTCAGCCGGTTGCAGGTGGGAAAGCTTATCAATGAGTTGGATTTGAAGATAACCTCATGCCAGCTGGGTTGTTTTTGATCTGTTTATGATTGATTTTTGCTTCCCATTAGTGGTAAGGCAGTGAAAAATTATTTTTATTCTTGATGGAGAGTGAGGAAAAGGTGATGAGTGATTGTGCAGAAGGGGCGTCATGCAGCAGTTGTGGCAATGCAGGGACCTGCTCCGCGGAAGAGAAGCAAAAACATGAAGAGGCGCAGCTTCAGGCCAGACTGGACCACATAAAACATCACATCGTGGTTATGAGCGGCAAGGGTGGAGTTGGTAAAAGCACGGTGGCGGTGAACCTGGCGGTTTCCCTGGCTCAAAGGGGATTGAAAGTGGGCCTGCTGGATGCCGATATCCATGGGCCGAATTTGCCGAAAATGCTGGGCTTGGATCATTCCCGTCTGCAGGCCACGGAAGGCGGCATTGTTCCCATGGAGTTTATCCCCGGTTTGTCGGTGGTTTCCATGGCTTTCCTGCTTGAGCATGCCGACAATCCCGTTGTTTGGCGGGGGCCGTTGAAACATACGGTGATCAGGCAGTTTGTGGCTGATGTGCAGTGGGGTGATCTGGATTATCTGGTGGTTGATTTGCCGCCGGGAACAGGAGATGAACCTTTGAGCGTTGCCCAGGTGCTTAAGTCCGTTGACGGCAGTGTTATCGTGACCACCCCCCAGGACGTGGCCCTGCTGGATTCGCGGAAATCCGTGGTTTTCAGTGGCCAGCTGAAGATTCCGGTCATTGGCATTATCGAGAATATGAGCGGTCTTGTCTGTCCCCATTGTGGGAAGGAAATCGATTTGTTTAAAAAGGGTGGAGGTGAATTGGCGGCCAAGGAATTGAATGTTCCGTTCCTGGGGCGGGTTCCCATTGATCCGGAGATAGTGGTGAACGGCGACGCCGGGAAGCCGTATGTGCTTGCCTTTCCTGAATCCCAGGCCGCGATGAGCCTGAAAGATATTGCGGATAAATGTTTCACCTTTGTAGAAAAAAAGAGTAAAGCCTAGCCGGGGGGCGTTCCATCCACGAGGAAACCTTGCCAGGATGGATTGGCAATAGTCGTGTATCGGAGGGTTGGCCGTTAACCGCTGGCTGAGTTTTAAATGAGTGATGTCGGAAAGGGGAAGGCAATGGATTCTTTCGAATGTATGTTGACCAGGCGCAGCGTCCGTAAGTTTAAGGACCAGGAAGTTGACAATGAAACCTTGCAGAAAATTATTGAGGCAGGTCGATATGCTCCTTCGTGGGCCAACACCCAGTGCTGGGAATTTATTGTAGTACGTGATCCGTCATTAAAGGAGCAGTTGGCGCAGACCCTTCCCGAGGGCAATCCCGCCCGGAAATCCGTGACCAGGGCTCCGGTGGTGCTGGCCATTCTGGGCCAACATGAGCGTTCCGGTTTTTATAAGGGTCAGGCGGCAACCAATAAAGGCGATACGTGGTTTATGTATGACGTGGGCTTGGCAAGTCAAAACATGTCCCTGGCGGCACATTCCCTGGGCCTTGGAAGTGTCATCTTGGGTCTTTTTGACGCCGCGAAGGCGGAAGAGGTTTTATCCGTGCCGGAAGGGGTATCGTTGGTGGCCTTGATGCCTCTTGGTTATCCTGAAAAGGTTCCCTCGGCGGCGCCGCCCCGCAAACCGTTGTGTGAATTTGTTTTTTTGAACAAGTACGAGAAGCCCTGGGTCGAAGGGGATGAAAAATTGTGCTTTGTTGAGGAGTAAGAACTTTTTCGATATCGGGAAAT
>JAOZRP010000008.1 GCA_029940125.1 bacterium | reverse complement strand
TTTTTAACCGGAAGGCTGGCAAAGAAGAGTCTGGTGGAGGCAACAAAAGAGTAAGGCGACTAGGAATCCATCAACCAATCACCCTGATTACAACATCTTTGCCGACCAGATTGTCAAGATCCTGGTCAGCGGCAACCTGCAGAGTAAGAATCCGGATACTTTGCTTGTCAATCGCCGCCGAGACGTTGCGCCGCTTTTCCCTGAACTTGCGCCGTTCATCGCCACCGTACCGGCTGATTGAATAACGACGCTGACGACGCCGGCCTTTACGGGCAGCCAGGATTCTACCCCGCAGCGTTCCTCTGCTGGTCTGATTTTTACCGAAAGAAACCGGGGGATTCGGCATAATTGACGGAATGATAAAGTCCACCATCGGAAACAAACTCCATTGTTTTGGTTAGGCTGCGTTAAAAAGTATTTGCTTGCCTGAACATCACGCCAGGCCCGCATTATATTCCCTTCTTCTTCGCTTTTCGCCCGGCCGGCCAAAAACTTTAGGCTTATTTACTTCCTCCCCACTCTTTCAACTTGTATTCAATTTTACGCACGCTGATGCCCAGCTCCCTGGCTGCCTGCCGCTTGTTTTTCGTTCTTTCCAGGGCCCTGAGAATCATCCTCTTTTCCATCTCTTTCAGGGTCATTCCCTCATAGTCATCACTGGAAGGCGTCCTGCTGGCCGTCGCTGCCGTCGGCACCGTCTCCTGGGCCGGCAGCGACAAATCGGCCGCCTGGATGGAACGTCCCTTGGCATAAATCAAAGCCCGTTCAATCACATTCTCCAATTCCCGGACATTTCCCGGCCAGGAATAATTCTGCAGCAGCTGATAGACTTCATGGTCGGGATAAAACGGCGACTGTCGCTCCCGGGAAGCAGCCTGGTCAATAAAATATTTGACCAGCAGGGGAATGTCGTCAAGGCGCTCCCGCAGCGGCGGGATGGTAATCAGGACCACATTCAAGCGGTAGTAAAGGTCTTCCCGAAACCGACCGTGACGGACTTCCTCCCGCAGCTTTTTATTGGTAGCCGCAATCACCCTGACATCCGCGTGATGGGTTCGCTCGCCCCCAACCCGCTGATACTCGCCGGAAACCAGCACCCGCAGAATCTTTGCCTGAATCGACAACGACATCTCTCCGATTTCGTCCAGGAAGAGCGTGCCGCCGTCAGCCAGGGAAAACTTGCCCCGCTTGTCTTTTATCGCCCCGGTAAAAGCCCCGCGCACATGGCCAAACAACTCGCTTTCCAGCAGGCCTTCAGTCAGGGCGGCGCAGTTGACCGCCACAAAGGGCTGATCGGCCCTCGGGCTCAAGGCATGCAGAGAGCTGGCAACCAGTTCTTTCCCGGTCCCGGTTTCACCCTCAATCAGAACCGTGGCCGACGTTGCCGCCACCTCCTGGATGGTGCGAAAAAGCCGCTCCATCTGCGGCGTCCGGCCGATAAAGCCCTCCCGGCTGAACTGCTTCTGCCACGAGGTCCGCCAGGCCTGGTTCTGCCGCAGCAGGGAGTTTTTATCCCAGATGCGTTCCAGGATTATTTCCAGCTCGTCAATATTAACCGGTTTGGTCAAGTAATCTTCCGCCCCCTGCTTCATGGCCGTCACGGCGTCATTAACACTCCCCTGGCCGGTAATCATAACCACCGCAATTCCCGGCATGACCTTTTTCGCCTGCTGCAGCAGCTCCAATCCGCTCATCCCAGGCATTTTCAAGTCAGTAAGCAGGACGTCTATTTCACCCTGCCGCAGTCGTTCAAGCGCCTTGCCGGGTTCACTGAACCCTTCCGCCGGGTAGCCGTCATGCTGCAGCAGGGATACCAGGCCGGCCACGGCCCGGGATTCGTCGTCAACCACCAGGATCCTCGGCTTATCCATTTTCCATCAGCTCCATTCGGGGAAGTTCGACCTTGAAAGCGGCACCTTTTTCATCACTGACAAACGATATTTCTCCACCATGAGCCTCGACAATGTCCCGGCACAGGTGCAGACCGATGCCGGTACCGGTGGATTTGGTCGTATAGAACAATTTGAAAATTTTCAACTGTTCAGCGTAGGGAATCCCCGGACCATTGTCAACAAAATCAATCACGACATTTTCCCGGTCAAGGGAGACCGTAATCGCAATCCGACCGTCTTCCTGATCGGCCAGGGCCTCGATGCCGTTTTTCAGCAGGTTGACGCAGGCCTGCTTCAACTTGTCCCGATCTCCCCGCACCAGGCTCGGCGAATCCGACAACGACAGGTCGATGGCCACCTGTTCTCGTTCAGCTTCGGCCTTCAGCAGGCTGGCCACCTCTGACAACAAATCATTGATATCGACGGTCATCAGGGACAACTCCCGGGACTTTTTCATCAGCAGGAAATCATTGGCCAACTGATTCAAGCGCTGATTCTCCAATCGCACCACTTCAACAATGCCATTGACTTCCCGCTGGACATCGTCCGGCAGCCCCCGCACCACCCTTTTCAGCAGCATCATCTGAATCTCAATGGAATTGAGCGGATTTTTGATTTCATGGGTCAACTCGGCCGCGTATTCTCCCATGGCCGCCAGGCCCTTTAAACGTGAAATTTCGGAAAACAAACCAACATTTTCGGTAATGTCCCGGGACATGACCATGCAGGATTCAAGCTGGTCGCCCGGCTCGGCAATGGGATAAAAAGAAAGTTCAACCACATGATTTCGACCGTCGGTATCCAGAAGGCTGAAGTTGGTCTTTTCACTTTTCCCCGCCGCTACCACCTTTTCCAAACGGCAAAAAGGGCAGGGCTCCGGCTGGTCAAAAATCATCTGGTGGCACCGGTGGCCGGCACCATCCACTTCCTTACGCCCCACCCGCTGCCGGGCCGCCTGGTTCAGGCAGACAACCCGATAGTGTTGATCAATGACATAAATGGAGTCAGCAATACTGTCGAGGACTTTCTGCAGCAGGGGATAGTGCCACTGCCGCCGGGAATCATCAACCATGGGAAATCACCGGGAAAATCATCAAAAAATACCGAACATGGCAGAAAAATCAAGATGTTAGAAGATTATCACCATTCGAAGCAAAAAGCAAGGCAGGGGGAAAGCAGCCATAAAATCTTGTCGGGGCAGCTGCAGATGATCAAACCAGCGGCGAAATTCCCGAAAAAAACTTCATTTCCAGGAAAATTCCGTTATATTATAGAAAGAGAGTAAAATATCATCACGTACACGGAGGGAAAAGAGGTGGATTTCAGGCGGCTGAGACAGGAGATGGTGGAAAAGCAGCTCATTCCCAGGGGCATTTCCAACCCCAGGGTGCTGCGGGCCATGGGGAAGGTTGAACGTCATCGCTTTGTCCCGCCCGAACTGCGCGGCGAAGCCTACCGCGACCATCCCCTGCCGATCGGCAACCAGCAGACCATTTCCCAGCCCTACATGGTGGCGGCGATGACCGAACAGCTGGCCCTTGACCGGCCCGGCAAAAAAGTGCTGGAAATCGGCACCGGTTCCGGGTACCAGACGGCGGTGCTGGCCGAACTGGCTGGTGAAGTGGTGACCATGGAAATCCATCAGAGCCTGGCCGAAAAAGCAGCGGAAACACTGAAAGAGATGGGCTATGAAAACATCCGTTTCGTGGTTGGCGACGGCAGCCTGGGCTATCCGTCCGCCGCCCCTTACGACGGCATCATCGTCACCGCCGGGGCACCCCACCTGCCGCAGGCGCTGACCGAACAGCTGGCGGAAAACGGTCGCCTGGTCATCCCCGTGGGCGCCAGAAGCTACCAGATGCTCACCCTGATCAAAAAAATAAACGGACGGCTGATCAGCAGTGACCTGTTCCTCTGCTCCTTCGTGCCGCTGACCGGGAAAGACGGCTGGCAAGCAAAAAGCCATGCATAACCTGCTTGGCATGCATGGCTTTTAAAAAATAAAAAAATGAAGACAAAAAACTATTCGCCAAAAATTTTCTGCAGCTTTTCCTGCATGGTTTCAGCGGTAAAGGGCTTGACAATGTAATTGCTGACCCCGGCCTTGACCGCCTCGATGATGTTTTCCTTCAGCGCCTCGGCGGTTACCATCAGCACCGGCAGTTCTTTCAGGTTTTCATCACTCCGAATGGCTTTCAGCAATTCCAATCCTGACATTTTCGGCATATTCCAGTCAGTAATGATCAAATCAAAAGGTTCCGACTGTATTTTCGGCCAGGCAGTGGACCCGTCATCCGCTTCCTGCACATTGGTGAAGCCAAGCTGGCGAAGGATATTCTTGATAATCCGCCGCATGGTGGAAAAGTCGTCAACGATCAGAATCTTCATATTGAGGTTCATGTTTTTACCCTCTGGTTGTTCTTCGCCAGGCGGGCCTGCCTGGTCTTATTCTTCAGGTGTATAATCGCCTTGGTGCGCATCTGGCAGACCCTTGATTCCGAAACCCCCATGATCAGGCCGATTTCTCTCAGGTTCAGGTCTTCAAAATAGTAAAGGGACAAAACCAGGCGTTCGCGTTCCGGCAGCTGATCAATGGCGTCAACCAGGAAATTATGCATCTCCTTGTCCTTGAACAAGGCGAAGGGATCGTCGCCATCCAGCAGACGGACAAACTCATAGGGGTCGCGAAGCTCTTCACCATTTTCAAAGTGCATATCTTCAAAATTGACCAGCGATATGCCTTTCGCTTTGCCCAATAATTTATAGAATTCCTCCAGGGAAATATTAAGGGCTTCAGCCATCTCAGTATCTTCCGCCGGCCGCCCCAGTTTCTGCTCCAGATAATTGTAGGTGTTTTCCAGCAGGTTGCTGTCGCTTCTCAGGCTGCGCGAGGCCCAGTCCTGAGCCCGCAGTTCATCGAGGATGGCCCCCCGGACCCGTATTTCGGCATAGGTTTTAAACTTGATTTTACGGGAAGGATCAAACTTGGAAATGGCGTCGATCAAACCAATGACGCCGCTGTTAATTAAATCATTGAGGTCAACATTGTCTGGAAGGCGGGAAGAAATGCGCTGGGCAATCCGCTGAATGAGAGGCAAATATTCCAAAACGAGGGCTTCAGCACCCTGCTCACGCAGGGAACCGGCATCACTCTCGAGCAAACTCTCCATGAAGTAGTCTCCGCCAGAAAAACTGCAGACCACCGGTTTGCTTTTTAACCGGCATCTGCTCCAATTCCCGGGCCACCCGCAAAAACTGCTTACTTGATTCGGCTTCGGGATTCATTTCCACCACGGCCCGCTGCCGACGTACTGCTTCGGGAATCGCTTTATCCGACGGTATATATCCCAAATAATCCACGGAGATGTCAAGGAATTTTTCACAAACCAGATGAAGTTTGTCGAATACCTGCTCGGCTTCGTTCATGTTCCGGACGGAATTCAACAACAGATGAAACTCCTGCTCGCCAAATCGGTTGTGAAGAACCTTGATCAAGGCATAGGCATCGGTCATTGACGTCGGTTCCGGGGTTACCACCACCACCGACGCGTGGGCGGCAACCAGGAAGCTGGTAACCATTTCGGAAATTCCGGCGGCGGTGTCAATGAAAAGGTAATCAAACTGGCCGTCGAAAGCCTCCATTTGATCCAGCAGAATGCGCTGCTCCCGGGCATCCAGCCGGGTAACTTCCTGGATGCCGGAAGAAGCGGGAATTACCTTAATGCCCCGGGGGCCATCGATGACGATGTCAACCAGGCTCTTCTCGCCGGAAAGAACATGGGAAAGATTGTATTGGGGCGCAAACCCCAGCAGGACATCGAGATTGGCCAGTCCCAGGTCCGCGTCAAGAATCATCACCCGGCGGCCGGCAGCCGCCAGCACGCAGGCCAGGTTGGCAACCACATTGGTCTTGCCCACCCCTCCCTTGCCGCTGGCAACCGCAATCACCCGGGTTTTCCTTTTATCTCCTTTTAATGATGCCGCCTGATCCATGCTCACCTCTAAGCTGTGGCCTCGGCCTCCAGCGTTCAGTTTCAACTTAACTTTCTGGCTTGAACTGCCAGGAAAATATAACCAGATGTTCGGGCTTGGTTCATAGTTGAGGTTTAATGTAAATCCAGCAACAGGCTGGCAACTCGCTCCCCGGAAGCCTCTTCCATATCTTCCGGCACTAATTGACCGGTGGTAAAAAAGGACAACGGCAGCTTCGCCAGCTGGCAGCCGCGCAGCAGCATGCCGTGGCAGGTGGTTTCATCCAGCTTGCTGAACAAAAGAGCACTGTAGGCAAAACGGCGAAACTGCACCAGCACGTCCAGCAGGTCGTCTTCCTGAATTCCCGCAGGAATCACCAGCAGCGACGTAGCCTCACGACTTGCGGGAAGCATCTGCTGCAGCGCCTGCAAGCCCTTTTCATCGTGATGACTGCGGCCCATGGTATCAATGATAACCCGATCCCGGGAACTGAATTCCGCCAGCGCTTTTTCCATGGCGGCATGGCTTTTCACCACCCGGAGCGGAACCTGGAGACGCCGGGCATATTCCCTGATCTGGGCCGTCGCCCCCAGGCGAAAGGTATCAACGGAAATAAGCGCGATTTCCTCATTTTTCTGCTGGTGAAAAAATGCCGCCAGTTTGGCCACCGTTGTCGTTTTACCGACGCCGGTGGGACCAACCAGGGTTACCAGGCGGCCAAGACGCTCATAGTCCAGCAGCGGCACGTCACTGATAATCTGCCGCGCCAGGCAGCCGACTACCGTTTTCTTGCTTAGCGATTGCTCGACTGACAGCTGCGCCGCGGTTCGCTCCAGCAGGCTCCGGCACACCTCCTCGGGCATGCCCTTGAGCAGCAGCCGCTGGTACAATTCGGTCCAGACGGCGCCGGCAGGCCAGTCTTCCGGAAATCCAGTGGCTTCCAGCAGGCGGTTGAGCATTTTTTTCATCAGGACCACCTCCTGACGCAGCTCCCGGTAGCCGGCGGAAGCCAGAAACCCGGTCGGCCGCTTTGTCGGAACACAGCCGGACAATTTTTCTTTCTCAAAGGGCTCGCAAAAATGATCAATCGCCAGGCCGGGCACGAAATGATCATCCTGGTAGTCAACCGCCGCCACGATCTCCACCAGGGAACCGCCCGGGCCGGGAAGATGCCGGGTTTCCAGGATTACCGCCTCCCGGCCCAGCTCCTTCTTCACCTCCTGCATCACCCTGGAAATATTCTGACCCCGAAAATGCTTTACTTTCATTGCTTACAACCCATACACCACGGCCGCTATTCAGCGGAGATTCTCCCCAGCGACTGCACTTTGACCGAAGGAGGAATTTCATTGTGAGAGATCAACACCAGGCGGGGGACAAAACGTTCCAGCAGGCGCCGCAAATGGAAGCGGACGATGGGAACCGCCAGCAGCACCGGCCTGGCATTCATAATGGTAAATTTTTCGGAAAGCTGCTTGATCTTTTCCACCATCGCGTAAACAACATGGGGATCAAGGGAAAGGAAGGCCCCATGATCCGTGCGCTGGATGGAGTTGTTGATCAGCTCTTCCAGCTTCGGATCCAGGGTCATCACATACAGCAAATTGTCGTCAACCAGGTAGCCCCGGGTGATGGTTCGCCCCAGATCCTGGCGCACATACTCGGTCAGCACGTCGGCATCGCGAATCTGCATGGTATACTCGGACATGGTTTCAATGATGGTCATCAGGTCCTTGATCGGCACCTGTTCCCGCAGCAGGTTCTGCAGCACCTTCTGCAGGGCACCCCAGGGCACTACGCCGGGAACCAGGTCTTCGATTACCTGCGGATATTCGCGGGACAGGTTGTTGACCAGCTTCTGTACATCCTGGCGGGTCATCAGTTCATGGGCAAATTCGCGGATTTTTTCCACCAGGTGGGTTGCCACCACCGTCGACGCATCCACCACCGTGTACCCCGCCAGCTGGGCCCGCTCCCGCTGGCGTTCTTCAATCCACAAAGCTGGCAGGCCAAAAGCCGGTTCCGTAGTCGGGATTCCTTCCAGCGGCGGGGCGTCTTCATCCGGATTCATCGCCAGGCAGTAGCCGACCATCACCTCGCCCCGGGCCACCTCATTGCCCTTTACCTTCAGGACGTAATCATTGGGCTTCAGCTGCAGGTTGTCGCGGATATGGACTGACGGCAGAATAAAACCCATATCGAGGACGAACTGCCGCCGAATCATCTTGATCCGCTCCAGCAGGTCGCCGCCCTGGGAGGCGTCCACCAGGGGAATCATGCCGTAGCCGACCTCAAGCTCCAGGGGATCGACCCCCAACAGGGTTTCCACCTGTTCCGGCTCCTCGGCCACCTGCTCTTCCTTGGCCTCCTCCATAACTCTGAGCTGCTCCGCCTTTTTCTTTTTCCGGGTGATCAGATAGGATGTCCCCCCGGACACGGCCGCCAGGGTGAAAAAGGACAGCTTCGGCAGGCCGGGAATAATGCCGAAAAAAAACAGGGCGACGGCCGCCAGCATCAGGGCCCGGGGATAGGCGGCAAGCTGGGCGCCCAGGTCTTCACCCATGTTGGTGTCTGAGGCTGTCCGGGTAATGATAATGCCGGCCGCGGTGGAAATGATCAGCGCCGGAATCTGGGAAACCAGTCCGTCGCCCACGGTCAGAATGGTGTAGTTCTGGGCCGCCTCCGCCATCGACATGCCCTGCTGAAAGGTACCGATGACAAAACCGCCGATGATATTGATCAAGGTAATAATGATGCCGGCAATGGCGTCGCCGCGCACGAACTTCGAGGCCCCGTCCATGGCCCCGTAGAAATCCGCTTCCCGGCGGATCTCCTCCCGGCGGCGACGGGCGTCCTGGTCGCTGATCAGGCCGGCGTTCAGGTCGGCGTCAATGCTCATCTGCTTCCCCGGCATCGCATCCAGGGTAAACCTGGCCGCCACCTCGGCAATCCGCTCGGCGCCCTTGGTAATGACAATAAAGTTGATCAGGACCAGGATCAAAAAGATAATGGTGCCGACCACGTAGTTGCCGCCGACCACAAACTGGCCGAAAGCCCGGATTACCTGCCCGGCGGCGGCGGCGCCCTCATTGCCGTGCAGGAGAATCAGCCGGGTTGAGGCCACGTTCAGCGACAGGCGAAACATGGTGGTAACCAGCAGCATGGACGGAAAAATGGAAAAATCCAGGGTCTTGAGGACGTACATGGAAATCAGCAGGATGATGATCGCTATGGTGATGTTCATGCTGATGAACGCGTCCAGCATCAACGTCGGCAGGGGTACGATCATGATCAGCAGGATGCCGATCACCCCGACAGCCAGGAAAGCATCCTTGTTGCCCAGCAAACCGCTGAGGGGATTTTTCAAAACCCGTTCCGCCATGAAAATAATCCTTTATAGATGTTCATCCAGCATCCTAAGGCTGCTGCCGGGCATCCACAACCGGATGTTCCGGCACATGTGTTTCAGCTGTTTTTTCAAAACAGCCCGGAAACTTGGGAAACCAGCAAAAAAAAACAGCTAGTAACGACAGAGTAACATACGGGTGTCTTGAAAAATCAGCATTTTTGTTTGAGTACAAGGCAGGCGAACATTATAACCGCAGGAATATAGGTCATATTTTGAGGATTATAATGTGAGCCTAACGCCGTAATCGGGCAAAAAGGCAATTTTTCAAGGTACCCTTACAGTTTTTTACCTTTCAAACGGTACACGTACGCCAGCACTTCGGCCACCGACTGATACAGATCGGCCGGAATCATCTCGTTTATCTTTACCAGCTTGAACATGATGCGGGCCAGCGGTTTGTTTTCCACCACCGGCACCTGGTGCTGACGGGCAATCTTTTTGATATTTTCGGCGATCACCCCGGCCCCTTTGGCAATTACCACCGGCGCTGCCGATTTCTTTTTATCATAGATCAAGGCCACGGCCAGATGAACAGGGTTGGTAATCACCACATCCGCCCGGGGAACCTCCTGCATCATGCGCTGCCGGGCCGCGGCCATCTGCAGACTGCGAATCCGGGCCTTGAGCTGCGGGTCCCCTTCCATCTGTTTAAACTCGTCCTTGATCTCATCCTTGGTCATCTTCAAATCCTGGGTCCACTCCCAGCGCTGGTAGAGGTAGTCAAAAATAGCCAGACCGATGAGGACCAGGCCGCTGCGCCACAGGATCTGAAAGGAAACCAGGGCCAGAAACTGCATGATATCAACCACCGGTTGATTCAACAAACCAAAAAACTCGGTAAAATGGGCCCGGTAGACGGTAAAGGAAGCGTAGCCGAGAACGACGATTTTAAAGATCGATTTAAACAGATCCACCAGGGAGCGCAGGGAAAAAATCCTCCCGAATCCCTTGATTATACTGATTTTGGAAAGTTTGGGCGTCAGGGGCTTGGTGGAAAAGAGAAACCCCACCTGCATCACATGAGCCAGAACGGCCACCACCGCCAGGGCAACCAGCAGGGGACCGAGCAGCAGCAGAAACTGCTGCAGCGAGAAAATGACGATCCGGTAAAAGCCTCCCTGCCCCAGTTCCACCAGCATGTAGTGCTGGAAAATGTTCCGCAGCATCAGTTTTGACGTGCGCATGAACCATTGACCGCCGAAGTAGAAAAACAGCAGGCCGGTCATCAGGATCATCGCCGACGACACCTCCATGCTGCGGGCCACCTGCCCCTCTTCCCGGGCGTCCCGGATCTTTTTCGGCGTTGGTTTTTCCGTCTTGCTGGGGTCTCTGGCCATTTTTTATCCGTTCAGGTCAACCGCTTCCGGATGCCTGCATGATCATGAAAACATCCTGGAAGAACTTCACATACAACCCCTGGAACATGGTCACCATGTAGGGAGCCGAAAAGGCCAGGACCAGCAGTCCGAGACCGATTTGCAGGGGATAGCCGACAATAAAGATATTCATCTGGGGCACGGTGCGCGCCAGGACTCCCAGAATCACGTTGCAGAGCAGCAGGGCCACCATCAGCGGCGCCCCGAGCTTGATGGCAATCACAAAGATATTGGCGGAGTAGCGGACCAGCATCTGCAGCAAATCGTTGCTCAGGGAAAATCCGCCCAGGGGAATCAGCTGAAAGCTTTCATTCATGGCCCTGATGAACCAGCGATGGGCCCCCAGGGACAAAAACACCAGCAGGGCCACCAGGTATTGAAACTGGGCAATGATCGACACCTGGACGCTGGAAACCGGATCAATGACATTGACGATGGAAAAGCCCATCTGGAAGCCCATCAACTGCCCGGCGGTCTGCACGGCAGCCAGCAGCATGGCGGCCATAAACCCGATGGTGACGCCAATGGCCAGTTCCCGCACTATCTGCACCAGGATCATTACCAAGCCGCCCTCAAACAGCGGCGGATGGGCCTGGTGACGCAAGAGAGGCAGAAGCAGAACCACCAGCAGCAGGCTGATGCCGGCCTTCAGGATCAAGGGAATCGACTTGTCATTGAAAATCGGCACCATGAAGATCATTGCTGAAATCCGGACAAAGACCAGCACAAACAGTTCAATATCGGGAATGGTAATTGCCGGAATAACAACCATTTTCGCCTCAACCGATAACGGACGGAATGCTGACCATCAACCGCACGGTGAAATCCACCAGGTAGCGCAGCATCCAGGGAAAAAAGATAATCAGGGCCAGAAATACCGCCAGGATCTTCGGAATGAAGGTCAGGGTCATCTCCTGGATGGAGGTAACCGCTTGAAAAACACTGACCAGCAGGCCGACGACCAGGCCGAAGCCGAGCATCGGAGCGGAAACCAGCAAGGTGGCTTCCAGGGCCTGTTTGGCAAAACCAACGACATATTCAGGGCTCACGTTCCCCTCCCTTCACTTCCACGCGCCGGTCGCGGAAAGGTCAAAAACTTTTCATCAACGAACCAACCATGATGTGCCAGCCGTCGGCCAGCACGAAAAGAATCAGTTTGAACGGCAGCGAGATCATGATCGGCGGCAGCATCATCATCCCCATGGAAAGCAGGACACTGGCCACCACCATGTCAAGAATAAGAAAAGGAATGTAGATCAAAAAACCAATTTGAAAGGCCGTCTTCAGTTCGCTGATCACGAAAGCCGGAATGATGACATAGGTCGGAATATCTTTGACCGTATGCGGCTGATCCAGCTTGGCCATCGAAATGAACATGGCCAGATCGTTTTCCCTGGTTTCCCGAAACATGAACTGCCGGACCGGATGCATGGCCCGGGAAAAAGCTTCCTGCTGGGTAATCTCTTCAGCCATGTAGGGCTTTACCGCCTGCCGGTTGATCTGTTGAAAAACCGGGAACATGATGAAAAAAGTCAAAAACAGACTCAAACCGATCAGCACCTGGTTGGGAGGCATCTGCTGGGTGCCCAGGGCCTGGCGCAAAAAATGAAAGACGACCACCAGCCGGGTAAAAGAGGTCATCAACACCAGGATGGCCGGTGCCAGGGTCAAAACGGTCAGCAGCAGCAGGATCTGCATGGCCACCGACACCTGCTGCGGGCTCGACGGGCCGTTCAGGCCGATTTTCAAGGCCGGAATCGCCAGATCCTGGGCGGCGGCTCCCGACGCCGCCAGCAGGGAAAACAACACTATCAAAGCGACCGGCAATAATTTTACCGCTTTCTGGAGCATATTTTCACCCACCTTTGACCACCGGGACAGGACATATCATCAATGTTCATCGGGAAACGTCCATTTCCTGATCAACGTCTTCAGCGATCAGCAGTCGGCTTTCAGGAAAACATTGAAAAAAACTGTTGCTACGCCAAGAGTTGACGGCTGCCAGCCAACAACCCATCCGGAAGCCGCAGTTTCCGGATGGACATTGTCTACGAAAGCCGGTTCAGGCCCTGCAGCCGCTGCTTGATCTGGGCGACAACTTCACCATACGGGTCCTCGTGATTCATATCGGCCGCCGCATTTTCAGACTCGGTTGGAGGCTCACCGCCCGTTTTTCGGGAAATCAATGTACTGCCGCCACTGAAGGAGCGAAGCGAAGAGAGAAACGATCCTTTTCCGCTTCCGGCATGGCGCAGCAGGCGCAGGGATTCCAGCTTTTCCGGGTCGCTGATCCGGGTCAGCATGGTCATCTGATCGCCGGAAAGCCCCACCACCAGCACTTCGTCGGCCACGTCCAGGAACATGATCTGCCGCTTCATGCCAATGGGAATGGTCTGAAGAATCCTGACCAGGCTGTCATCCGGGGCATTGCCGCTTTTCTGCAGCATTTTTTTCACCGGCCGGTAACCGATCAGGATCAGGGCAATCAGCGCCGCCAGCGAGGCAAACATTCTCATGCCGGGATACAGGAGACCGGCGCTTTTGGGGGCGGCAACCTTTTCAATGCTGCCAAGTTCCTTTTTGCCGGCCAGCAGGGCATTGATTCTGGCCATTTTCTCCGAGCTTTCGCTCAGCTTGTCTTCTGCCGCGATGGACCGGGCTGTCGTCTCTACCCGGTTTTTATCCATAGACGCCGCGGATGCCGCCCGGTACGGCTTCATGATCGAAATAATGATTCTCCGGCCGGCTGCCTGCACGGACAGGTACTTTTTCAAGGGCACCTGTTGACCACGCTTTTCAAACTGCCAGTAATACTGGTGGTCCCGGTGTTTCAGGCCATACCCCTTGATCCATTCATCATCAAAACTCTGGTACACCAGCGCCGGGAGATCCGGTTCAATGTCAGGCAGCGGCACCATTACCTGACCGGCTGATTCAATAACATGAGCATGGATTTCCGGCACCGGCTTTTTGGTGGGAATGGTAAAAATCATCTGCTGGGGGCCGGAGGTAAAAACCAGGTCTTCCGTCCGCACCCCGGCCTCCGACCGCAGGGACAGGCAGCCCAAAAATACGACGGCCAGGCAGACGACCAGCCATGAACAGCATCCGGCTTTCACCATCTTTACGGCAATATCCTGACAACGGCATCCAGTCATTGACGCGCACTCGCCTTTCGAATACGGCTGTATTCCAGCCCGGTCAGACATGACGTCGCTTTTCACTTCAACTTCTCGATTCTTTCGATGGGACTGATAATGTCCGTCAGGCGAATGCCGAATTTTTCATTGACCACCACCACTTCGCCCCGGGCCACCAGCTTATTGTTCACCAGCACGTCGAGGGGCTCCCCGGCCAGCTTCTCCAGCTCGACCACCGACCCCTGTCCCAACTGCAGCAAATCATTGATGATCATCCTGGTCCGGCCCAATTCCACCGACAACTGCAGGGGGATATCGAGAATGAAGTTGATGTTTTCCGGCAGGTGCCGCCGCTGTTCCGGCTCCAGGGACGGCAGGAGACCATCGACGTCACCCTCGCTTTCAACCGTCTCCTTCCCGGTCTTTCCCCCCGACCGGGCTTCTTCCTTGATCATTTCCCGCTGCTGGTCCAGATCGGCCGCCACATCATCCCAGGAAATCTCATCCACCATTTCGGCGGCTGTCTTTTCAACCTCGCCCTCAGCTTCCTTCTGCTGGTTTTCTTCCAGCTCCTGCTTCACCTGGTCAAACAAGTCGTCAGCCATTATCTGTCTCCATCAATGCCACTGATTTTCTTGGTAATCTTAACGGCTTTGGATCCTTTGGACAATCCGGCCACCCCTCTGAATTTATCAATCTGCTCCAATTTTAAGCGCATGGGCTCGGTCGCGTCCTGCTGCAGCGTAATGATGTCGCCAACCTTCAATTCCAGCAGTTGTCGGGGCGTTACGGTTGTCGTTCCCAAAACAGCCGACACCTCCACATCAACCATCAACAGGCGGCGGACCAGGCGCTGCAGCCAGGTAACATCCACCTCCAGCCTCTCGCTTTGGAAACCGGCGTACAACTTGTTGCGCATCGGCTCCACCAGGGAATAGGGAATGCAAACGGTAATCGCTCCCGAAAACTCTTCCATTTCCAGGGTGTAAGAGGTAAGGATCACCACGTCGCTGGGCGGCACGATGGTCACAAACTGAGGATTGATCTCCGAGCGGACAAAGTGGAATTCCAGGTCATGAATGGGATTCCAGGCCTCTTCCATGCACTCCAGCGCCGCCATGACCACCTTTTTGATGATGCGTTCTTCAATGGAGGTGAAGTCACGGCCTTCAATCTTGACCGTGTCGCGGCCGCTGCCCCCGAAGAACATGTCAATGAGCGAAAAAACCAGCTTGCTTTCCACCACCATCAGGGCCATGCCCCGCAGCGGCTCCATCTTAAAAAGGTGAATGCTGGCCGGTACCGGAATCGTTTTCAAGAATTCCCCGAATTTCATCATATCGGTCATCAGCGGGGTAACGTCAATGACCCGGTGGAGCATGGCGGAAAGGGAGGCGCGAAAGTTGCGCGAAAACCGCTGGTTGATGATTTCCAGGGTGGGCATCTTGCCCCGGATAATCCTCTCCTGGCTGGTGAGATCATACCGGTGAATATCTTCATCGGGCACCGCGGTATCGGTTTCCGTTTCGATATCCCCTTCGCTCACTCCCTGCAACAAGGAATCTATTTCATCCTGAGTCAGTACCTGGCTCATAGTTCCTGTCCCGGGTGCTACTGCACCACGAATTCCTCCAGATAAATTTTGGTTATTTTCCCGGTCACCAGAAAAGTGTTGACTCGCTTGATAATCTCCTCCCGCAGCAGGAATTTGCCTTCCATGGAATTCACTTCATTGGAGGTTTTGGAACTCAGCAGGGTCAGGATGACGTCGCGGATCTGGGGCTGCCTCTTTTCAACCTCTTCCATCAGTTCATCGCTGCTCAGCTCCAGCTTCATGCTTACCTTCAAATATCGGCGGCCTTTATTGTCGGCCAGGTTGACCACAAACGGCTTCAGGGCAAAAACCGGCAGGATCTGAGGCTTCTTGCTTTTTTCCGCTTCCATCTTAGCCAGCTCTTCCGCCGTCGGCGGCTTGGGAGCCAGAAAAAAATAATACACCCCAAACCCGCCGCCGCCCAGCAATAAAAGAGCGACCAGCAGGATAACAATCAAAAGCTTCTTTGACTTCTTCTCCCCCGTCTCCTGGACTTCAGGATTTTCACCATTAACTTCTTTGTTTGCCATCAGCATGACTCCTTAGATTTATTGTCTCACCTCAGTGGCGGGCGGCATTCTCCCCGCCCGATGGTTGTTCTTTCAAACGGGAATACCAGCCGGCCAAACGGATGACCACCCGGCGGTTCCTGGCCCGGTGTTCAGGCGTATCATTAGGCACCAGGGGACGGTCAGGGCCGAAAGCGCTTAAAGCCAGCCGTGATTCCGGCACTCCCCGGCGCTGCAGTTCCCCGGCAATCACGCTGCCCCGCACCGACGCCAGCACCCAGTTGTCGGCAAACTGCTCCGTATGCAAAGGGAAATTATCCGTATAAACCTCGACAAACAACTCTCCCGGCTGGGTCGCCGCGAAGGCCGCCAAGATGGACAGCAACCTTTCAGCTGACGGCCTGAGGGCGGCATCCAGGGTTCCAAAAAGAACATCGCTATCGATGTCAAGGCACAGGTCGTCCTGAATCACCGAAGCGGTTAAACAGGCACCGGCGGCACTGGCCTCCAGATCGTCCAGCAATTTTGACAGGGGCAAGGAAAGCTTGCGCAAAGCGGCCAGGTCAGCAATTGAACGGGATTTGGCCACCGGCCGCACAATCAGCCCTTCATTTTTCTCCTGGGACGAAACGCTGCCGCCCATATTCAACACCCCGAGTGAATAAGGAAAAGCGCCGAACATCCTTTTAAAAACTTTCTTGTCCATGGAAGACATGGAAATCAACAGCACAAAAAACGTCAGAAGGAGGATCAGCAGGTCGGCCAGGGTTACCATCCAGCCATTTTGCCTCGTCAATGTCTGACTTTCTGCTTTTCGCGTTCGCGCCATCAATCCATACCGTCAAAAAAACAATTGCCCACCAGAAAATCCTGTCCGTGGAGTTTGCGGCTCCCAGTTTCTCCCAGGCATCCGCCGACAGTTCACCCGGAAACAACAGCTTCCGAATGAAAACTATTTATCGGAAAGGGGAACGTCAAATCCCCGAAAATGATAATAACGGCCGCGCGTCCCTTCCCGATTCGAAGGAATGGTCACTCCTTTGATCTCGATTTCCACCCGCCTCCGGGAACCGGCTCCAGCTGCCGCGGAAGCTTGCCGCCCCGGCCGGTCATAACCGGCAACCTGGATGGCCGCGGCACTGAGGCCGCCATGCTGCACCAGGTGGCGAAAAACCGCCGTCGCCCGGAGCGCCGCCAGGGAGAGGTTGGAGGGAATCGGGTTCCCGGGCTTGATGGGAACGTCGTCACTGTAGCCCTTAATCTTCAACCGGACATTTTCCAGCGGTCTCAGGATGTCAGCGATCCGCTGCAGCACCTGCTGGCCGGCCGCCGATATTTGGTAGGAACCGGAAGGAAAAAGAAGCTTGTTCTGCAGGTCCACCACAACACCGTCCTTCAGCTGCCTTATTTGCACCTCGTCGACAATGCCCCGCCGCATCAGGAAATCATGCAGGGCCTCATCCATGCTTTTGACATTGTCCTGCAAAAGGGAAGGCGGCTGCAAAAGACGGTCATCCTGACTTTGCGAAACATTGAATCCACCCGGCATGTAGCCGAAGCTGCCCAGCAGGGAATCCAGAGCCGCCAGACGCCGCTGATTGTCAACCACGGCAAAGGAATAAAGCAGGATGAAAAAAGCCAGGAGAATCATGCTCAAAGCGGCCATCAACACCACAAAATTCTCCCTGCCGTCCTGCTGCAGCAAGGTTCGATACCTCAACTTGCTCTGGCTCGACTCAGCCGCCATCTACGCCTCCCGCCGCATCCTCTGGGGAAGAAATGCCTCCAGTTTGTGCTGCATGATTCTCGGATTTTCCCCCCGGGCAATGGACAGAATGCCTTCGAGAATCAGGCCCTTGGCAAAAAACTCCTGCTGGCTCTTGCGCCGCAGCTTTCCGGCCAGGGGCAAAAAGATGAAATTAGCCAGGATGGCCCCATAAAAGGTGGTCAGGAGCGCCACCGCCATCGCCGGCCCGATTTTAGCCGGGTCATCCATGGACTGCAGCATTTGCACCAGACCGATCAGGGTGCCGATAAGCCCCATAGCCGGCGCCAGGTTGCCCATGCTGGTCAAGACGTCAGCCCCCAGCTGGTGGCGTTCGCGGGTGTAGTCCATGTCGATGGTCATGATCTCTTCAATGGAAGCTGAATCCAGGCCGTCCACCAGCAGGCCCAGCCCCTTGCGCATAAACGGATCCTTGGCGTTCAGACTGCCCTCCTCCAAAGCCAGGATGCCGCTCTTGCGCGATTTGCGCGAAAAATCGACCAGTTCATCAATCGTATCCCAAACGGGAAATGTTTTTTCAAAGAACGCGTTCTTCACCACCCTGAAAATGCCGATGACCTCCATCAGGGGATAATTAATAAAAGTCCCCCCCAGGGTGCCGCCCAGGACAATCAGCGAAGAAGGATAATTCCAGAATACCGCAAAGCCACTGCCGGTGGCAATAGCAACAATAACCAGAGAAAACGCGGAAATAATGCCAAGGATCGTTGAAAAATCCATCTCCTCTTCCTTTCCTCACCTGCGGATGCAAAACGCATACCTAATATTCATCCGGAAATGTCAATTTCCCGGTGAACGCTTTCAGCAATCAGCAGTCAGCTTTCAGTAAAGCATTGAAAAAACAACTTGTTAAGCTAAAAGCCAACGACTGACAGCCAACAGCTCATCCGGAAACGGCAGTTTCCGGATAGACACTACCTCATAAAATATTCTTCTAACCCTTTATTTATCGCATATTCGCCGTAATTCTTGAGCAGAAGAAAGTCAAATTTGACCCGGACTACGGTCAGTTTTTTGACGATAAAAGGGAAATGGGTCAACCGGGAGAAAAAAATGAGGGAGCCGCAGGGGGAAGCGGAACGCGGCAGGGGCATGACGCTCGCCCGCCTGTTTTTCCCCCGGCTCATGAAATTGAAGCTGTCAATCGCGCCCCGCGGGGCTCAGCCAGGCAGCTTCCACGCGCCGATCACCCGGCGGCGGGCAATGGAAAAATCATGCCTCAGGACAGGACCTGAGACGGACAATGGGCAGCCTTTCCCGCCTTGCCGGGGTCTTGAGCATCTCTGCGATAAGCCCGTTTTTTTCGATCCCTTGAACGACCTTCCGGAGCTGCCGGTTCCATTGCCGATTGAGGGTAAGACAGCCCCGGGAATAATCCTGCGGATAAAAGTCAAGCCCCAGACCGGCGTGCCAGATTTTTAAAGCCTCAATGAGGATTTTTGTCCCTTCCCGGGTAAGCTTCATATTGATCGAGTCAACCGTGTCATGCGGCTCGATGTCAACCCGGGACTGACAGAGCACCTCTCCGCCATCTATCTTTCCCGCCAGCCGGTGAACGGTG
Source organism: bacterium (assembly GCA_029940125.1). Classification (GTDB taxonomy): domain Bacteria; phylum Desulfobacterota; class Anaeroferrophillalia; order Anaeroferrophillales; family Anaeroferrophillaceae; genus DQWO01. The sequence goes on along the minus strand of JAOZRP010000008.1, from coordinate 3,013 downwards.
ACGCCGATATTGTAAGGATCCCAGTTAATCAACGCCCATTCAGTACAGTGGGTGCCACGATAGTAGGGCGACAGGCCCCAATGCAGGTTAAGCGCCAGCATCGCCTTCTCAAAAATGCACTCCTTGACGATCGACGTTCCATGGTCAAGCAGCAGGTCCGGCTTTTCTTTCGCCAATAATGTTTCAACCACTTCATCATTGATGTTCCGACAATAAACCACCGGCAGTGAACGGTCAAGATCCAGCCAATCCCGGCCTAAAATTTTCGTGTAACGGGCAGCCATCGCCTTTTTCCTGACCCGGACCGGAACATGGGCCCGAACCGGCGCCTCCGCCCCCATGGCCGCTCTGGCTTTCATCCTGTCCAGAAAGGACCGCTTTCCCAGACTTTTATCCTCCACCACCACCGTGTGGAGGGGAAAAGCACGGTGAACCTGGTTGACGAAGTAGACAAGCGGGGGGTTCGGCTTGATGCAGGCAATGATTTTTTTCATCAGACTTTTTTCCTTGACGACAAGGTCAGGTCGGAACGGAAGATGTCGCCCTGCATGGTGACGGGCTTGGTTCCCCACAGGACGTATCGTCCCAAAGCAAGCCGGTCATCATCACGAAGCGGCAGATAATTCTTGCGTTTGTCCACCGTCACCCCGTAGGCAAACCCCAGCTCACGCGCCACCCGCAGCGTCTGCCGGTTGTAATTGCCGTTCGGGTAGGAAACTACGGCCGGCTCCATCTTCAACAGATGCCGAAGGTCGCGCTGACAGGCAAGCATCTGTTCCCGCTGAACCGCAGCGGAACAATGATCGAGAAGAGGATGATGACTGGTATGGTTGCCGATGTAAACGTATTTTTCCCCCGCGAACGAGGCAAGCTCGTCAGGAGTGAACGGCCGGTCGATATCCGAGGTTGGATTCATGGCCTTTTGGCCGAATTCATTTTTCAAGCGATTCACGATCTGCGCCGGGGATAATTTTTTATAGTCCTTCTGTACCGCTGAGATCTCCCTGCGACCGGCTCCCTTCAGGCTCAGTTCACGATAGAGAACATCCCACCAGAAACACTGGTTGGCCAGAACATTATGGGTGGTGATAAAAAATAAGGCGGGAGTGCGATATTCTTCAAGCAGCGGCAAAACCCGGTGGTTGTTGTAATAGCCGTCGTCAAAGGTCGAAAGAACGTAGCGGCCGGACGGCTCCAGCCCGGAAGACAGGTCATCAGGTGAAATAAACTGATAACCCGCTTCCAGAAAATACTCGAGAAAGTCCCGGTAGAGGTCAAGGGTAATGCGCTGCTGCGGATCAATCCGGTTTAATGATATTTCCTCCTCGTTCCGAAAGATGGAATGAAAAAGGAACGTCAGCAGCGCCGGCTTGTCACGTTTGATGAAAGAGGCACCCTGGCGAAGGCGATTTTTTACCGTTTTCAGCAAAATGTACCATTCACCAATCAATCAGGAATAGCAGGGACACACCAGCAACCCACCGCTCGGCTCTGAATCACGGGTGAATAACCGCCAGAATCTTGGCCGGGGTTTCCCCGTGGCAGCAAACCCGATGGGGAATGGACGACTCATAGTAAATGCTGTCGCCGGCATGAAGCACATCGGTATGATCCCAGAGGGTTACGTCAATGGCCCCCTCCAGGACGTAAATAAACTCCTCTCCCTCATGGGAGGAACTGGCATCCGAGGGGATGGTAGCCGGCTCCAGGGTCAGAAAAAACGGCTCCATCCGCCGGTCTTTTTTCCCCACGCCCAGGGATTCATAGGTGTACCCGTAGTTGACTCCCTCCCGGGAAGCAAAGCGGGAAACGGTCTGCCGTTCATCCTGGCGGATAATGGTAAACGGCTCGGTATCCTCCCGGTTGAAAAAACTGCCGATGGGAACATGAAGAGCCTTGGCCAGGCGGACCATGGTCCCCAGGGACGGCGACTCCAGGTGGTTCTCTATCTGGGAAAGCACGGCGGTGGAATAGCCGGTCCGGGCAGCCAGCTCCTGCAGGGACAGGCCCTGTTTTTCCCTGATTGTCTTGATCGTGTCACAAACATTCAACGTTTGACTGGATTTTTTTGCAGCATTCATCTGTCTCTCCCTCCGACAGTTCATTACCTCTACGTTAAGCGATCAGCCGTTAGCTGTCAGCGTTTAGCCTTGAAAAAACCAAGGTTTTGCGTTCATGAAAATCGACACCCAACAGGTGAAAGCTTGTAATAGTTAAGATCATGTAATCATTAAACTAAAGCGGACTCAACGCCCGCAACCCAAATCAGGGTATCAGGATGTTCCGGCATGGCTCTCGCTCATTCTCGCGGCACATCGTGTGATTCGTTCGGCGGCCAAAACCGCTATGAGCCAAGCCCGAACATCCTTAAAGTATTCCCAACAATTTCTTGTTTTTTGTACCCCTCAAGGGGATACTGAAAAGAGTGACAGCTTTTCAGGCGTAAGGTACAAACAGCTTGATTGAGGCTACACGCTGCCCGCCCCCAGCTCAATGGCCTCCTGGTTCTGGGGAATCATTTTGTGATACTTGGGATTCAGGGCGTCTTCAAGGGCATCCTTCACCGCCTGCACGGAAACAACCCCGGTTTTTTTCACGTAAGCGCCCAAAGCCACCATGTTTGCCAGTCGATCGTTGCCCAGCTCATCCTGGGCCAGTTGATTCAAGGGCAGGGGAACCAGATCGATGTCATCCCTTTTTGACTCGGATACCGGCACCAGGGTTGAATTCAGGATCAGCACTCCGCCCGGCTTCATCCGCGGCTCAAACTTAATCAGCGATGGACGATTCATAATCAGCAATGACCATGGCCGGCCAACTACCGGGGAACCAATATCCCGCTCATCAATCACCACCGAACAATTGGCAGTCCCCCCCCGCATTTCCACGCCGTAGGAAGGCAGATAGGTAACGTTTTTATCCTCGCGAATAGCGGCATAAGCCAGCAGATTCCCAATTAACATGATACCCTGCCCGCCAAAACCGGCCATAATCACATCATAATGCATTCGAT
>JAOZRP010000133.1 GCA_029940125.1 bacterium | reverse complement strand
ATGGCGGCCAGGGCGGTGCCCAGGGTGACGGCCGGCAGGATCAGGCTTTTTAACCCGTCCATGCCGGAGACCGGCAGCCAGTTCAGCTTGATGGAAAAAACGATGATCAGCAGGGGGCCGAGCCAGAAATTCGGCATGGAGATGCCCAGCAGGGAAAAGAACATGCTGATATTGTCAATGGCGCTGTACTGCCGGCAGCCGGCCAGAATGCCAAGAGGCAGGGCGATAAGCAGGGCGACGGCCATGGCGGCGGCGGCCAGGATAATGGTGGCCGGCAGCCGGCTGGCAATGACGGCGCTGACCGGTAGCCGGTAAAAGATCGAATTCCCCAAGTTTCCCTGGAAGATCCCCTTGAGAAACATAAGATACTGGTGCAGCAGCGGCTGGTCCAGCCCCAGCTGGTGGCGCAGGGCGGCTTTTTCCACCGCCATGGCATGTTCGCCCAGCATCACGGCCACCGGGTCGCCGGGGATCAGATGAACCAGGAAAAATACCAGGGTCACCACCCCGAGCATGGTGGGGAGGATGGTTAACAGCCGTTTGATCAGGTATCTTGCCATCGAACCTTCCTGAGCGAGGTATACGCTCCCCCCGGGTAGATTTCAAAACCTTCCAGCTTCCGCTTCATAACCACCACGTCGTTTCGGTACCAGAGGCCGGTGTAGACTTCCTGGTCGGCAACCATTCGCTGGATTTTTATGTAGAGCTGCCGGCGTTTTTCCCGGTCGACGACCGTGCGGCTTTCTTCCAGCAGGCGGTCCACCTCCGGGTTGCAAAACCGACCGCGGTTGGCGCCCCGGGGGGGGATGCTGGACGAGTGGAAAAGGTAGTAAAAGATATCCGGGTCCTGGATGCCGATCCACTTCAGCGAGTAAAGTTGGAAGTTTCCCTTTTTGATGTCGGCGAAAAAGGTTCCCCATTCAAAGCGGAGGATGTCAACCCGGATGCCGATCCGGGCCAGCTGTTTTTTGATGATCTGGGCGATTTCAAAACTTTCCTGGTTGGTGGAGGTCTTGTAGCTCAGGCTGAAGCGGATGCCGTCGGGATTTTTAGGGGGAAACCCGGCCTGGTCCAGCAGCCTGGCGGCTTTTTCGGGATCGAAGGGAGTCGGTTTCAGCTCCGGGTCGCCGGCCCAGTGTTCCGGCGGCAGGACTCCCTTTGCCGGCCGGGCCTCGCCTTTAAGGATGTAGCGGATAATCTGCCGCCGGTCAATGGCCAGGGAAATCGCCCGGCGCACTGCCAGGTTGCCGACCAAGGGATCTTTCAGGTTGTAGCCGAGGTATTTATAGCTGTTCCCCCGGCGGCTGACGACCCGTAGATCGCTGTCCCGCTGAAAGAATTTCAGGGCGTAAGGGGGGATGGCGTTCTGGACCAGGTCAATGGTTCCCTTTTTCAAGGCCATGATCCTGGTGGTGTCGTTGGTGATGATTTTAAAGCAGATGCGTTTTAGAAAGGGGGGAGCGAGGTGGTAGTGTGGGTTTGCCGCCAGGATGATCCGGTGCCCGCGGGAAAATTCCAGCAGCCTGAACGGTCCGGTACCGGGAATGTCAAGGGGTTTTTCCTGCTTTTCCCGGCGGCAGCAGGAAGCCGGAACAATGTAGCTGGTCAGGGCGTAAAGAAAGCTGGCAAATGGTTTTTTGAGCCGGAAGACAATCGTCATCGGGTCTGGCGTTTCGATTGCATCAATAATGCTGAAGCTGCCGTAGGCCGGGCAGCCGTTGTCCGCGGTGCGCATGTAGTCGATGGTTGCCTTGACGTCGTGCGCGGTGCAGGGGGAACCGTCACTGAACCTGACGCCCGGCCGCAGGGTGAAGCGGTAGGTGCGATTGTTGACAATTTCCCAGCCGCGGGCCAGGTCGGCGACAATGTTTCCCTGGCGGTCGGTGGTCAGCAGGCCGTTGTAGATCAGCGGCAGGATGCGGGAGCCATAGGCGTCGGTGGTGTAACGGGGGTCTAGGGTGGTGGGCGAGCCTTCAAGGCCGATGATGACCTGTTTTCTGTTCCTGTTTTCCGCCCGGTGCGGGGATGAACAGGCGGTTGGCAGGAGCATGAGAAGCAGCACTATAAAAATATAACAGCGGCTGGCGCAGTCCAGCCCGGACCGGTTCATGATTTTTACCTGTGTCGAGTTGCAAGCGGTGTGATGGATAACGATTATGTAGATGGAGTTTACCAGCTTCACGCCCATGGTGCAATGGGAGAATGAACTGGGAGGCAGGTTAATGTTGGAGGGAAGAAGACCGTTGCAGTCAGTCGCTTATTTTGGCCACCACCAGGGTCAGGTCGTCAAACTGGGCCATGCCCTGGGCGAAATTTTTCACTGCATCAATGATGGCGTTGCGGATGGTTTTGGCGTCCTGATCAGCATTTTTCCTGATTACCTCCTGCAGACGCTGGCTGCCGAATAGTTGGCCGTTTTTATCCTGGGCTTCGGTAATGCCGTCGGTATAGGCGATCAGGATGTCTCCCGGTTTAATATCCATGATGGAATTGTGGTACTGTTCTCCTTCCAGGATGCCGAAAGGCAACCCGCCTTCCTTGAAGGATTGGAAGCTGTTTTCCTGGGGATGAAAAATGTACGGCGGCGTATGGCCGGCGCTGAGAAAATGAATCTTCATTTCCTTGAGGTCGACAATGTACAGCAGGGCGGTGACAAATTTACCGTTCAGGTTCTCCCGGGACAGGGAGTTGTTGACTGACTGAACCATTTTGGGCAGGTTGTCCATGTTGTTGTCGGCCTGCTGCAGGCTGGATCTGACCATGCTGCGGGTCATGGCCATCAGCAATGCCGCCGGGATGCCTTTGCCGGCAACGTCCCCAATCACCACGCATAAATTTTCTTCCGCTGTATTTATATAATCAAAAAAGTCGCCGCCGACGTTGACCGCCGGAATGCTGATGCCACTGATGTCAAGTCCTTCAATAACAGGGCTTTCCTGGGGTAGGAGGCCGCGCTGGATGTCGCCAGCAATGCGAATCTGTTCCAGCAGCTTTTCCTGCTCCACGGCCTGCTGGTGATAAATCGCGTTTTCGATGGCGATTGAAGCCAGTTGGGCGACCGTTTTCAGGGTTTCAATCTCCAGGCTGCCGAACGCGCTTCCGCCTTCCTGGTTGATGACATTGATTACCCCATAGGTTCTGTCTTTGGTGAACAAGGGAAACGAAATAATGGAATTGACGGCATACTGACTGCCGTCAAAGTTCAGTCCTTCCTCGTGGAGGAGATCTTCAATGTGATGGACGGACCGGCTGGAGGCTACCTTGTCAACCAGACTGCTGCCGTCCTGGTAGGTGATGGATTTAACGAAATCATCTTTCAAACCCCATTCAATGGTGGTTGACAGCTCGCTGCTGTCATTGAAAAGCATGATGGAACCGACTTCCGCCTGCAAGATCTTCAGGGACAGCTCCATGAGTTTGGCCATAATCCGGTCAAGATCAAGGTTGCCCAGCAGCTCACCCATTTCATTGATGGCGTCGAGCTTGGCGGCGCTTTCCTCCTTGATGTTGCGCATTTCTTCATAGACCTTGGTTTTGATCAGTGACAGACAGGCATGCTCAAGGTACATTCGCAGCATGGTGGCGTTGTCCGCGAAGTTTTCCGGATATTCATGGGCCACAAAGGCCATGGCCACTTCTTCGTCCCGCATCAGCTGTTCAACCCAGTAAATGTCAAATTCATTGCCGAACCAGGTCAGTTGCGAAGGAATGTTGAGGGGATCCTGTCCGGAGAAATAATCAAAAGGAACATCTTCGCGGTCGAAAAAGATTTCATCCCAGTAGCTGCCGTCGATAGTGGTGGAAAAATCAAGGTTGTACTGCTGACTGTCGTTGTTGAAAAGAAAAATAGAAAAAGCCTGAATATTGAATCGTTCAGCCATCTGTCTGCTCATGGACAGGTAGATTGCCTCTGAATTCATGGCGGCGTGAATGTCCATGACCGCCTGTTGGATTGATCCCTTCATTCAGTATCTTCCTTTCTCTGGTTTTTCCCTGGCAGTTTGACGGCAAATCCGGGCTGAGAAATTGCCGAATACAATGGTTGTTTGCAATTTTTTAGAGATTTTCAATCAATTCCATGATCTGGTTCGCAAGGTCGGTAATCTCATCATGATGCTGCTCTTCCCAGTCGGGCGGCAGGTTGAGCCGTTTATAAGCTTTTTCCCGCTGCTCCTGGTTTAGGCGTTCCACCGGCTGTTCGAGCGCGAATCCCAAGCGGTTGCTGAGGTTGTTGGCCAGGGAAATGACCAGGGTCTCCCGTGGGTTGACGGTGGCATTCGCGGGAAAATGATGCAGGGTTACCGATTCAACCAGGTTTTTGGGCAGCTTCCAGTTGGTCAGCAGGATGCCCCCGATTTCGCCGTGATCAAAGCCGAGTATTTCTTTTTCGGCCTGGGACAGGGATTCATTGGTGGTGATGGCTGAAGTAAAGCGATCGGCATATTGTTCCACGAACGGGCCCAGGATGAGCTTGCCGATGTCATGAAGCAGGCCGGATACGTAGCAGTTTTCTACTTCGCTTGGGGTCAAATTGGCGGATTTGGCTATATAACGGGCCAATGCCGCAACCAGGTTCGCATGCTGCCATAAGCCTTCTTTCTGGTAGCCGTAGACTTTGAGACTCTTTTTGAACAGGTTGGAGGTTGAAGCTCCCAGGACCAGGCTTTTTATGGTATTGTGACCCAGGTAGACGACGGCGTCGGAAATTGAGTTAACCTTGCGCGACAAGCTGAAAAAAGATGAATTGACCATGCGCAGCATGCGGGCGGTCAGTGCCTGGTCTTTAACAATCAGCTCCTCGAAGTCGGAGGCATTGGAATTTTCATCGTTGATGAGCTGCATTACCTTGTAAACGATGGCCGGCAGGGAAGGAATGGATTCTATCTTTTGCAGAATCTGGCTTTTAAGCCGCTCGTTGTTAATGCTGTTTAGAGATATTTTCTGCTGCTGCCGGCGCGTGCCCGCCGTTCTCCCACTCGGTGGCGATGTCCCTGCCGGGGTCAGGTCTTTTATCTTTAAAGCCAGCTTGATTTGTTGAATAAGGGCTTTTTTATCAAAAGGTTTAATCAAAAATCCCTTGGCTCCAAGTTGTCGAGCCTTGAGGATGTCTTCCCTTTTCGAGCGGCTGGTGGTGATGATGACGGGAATGTCTTTCAATTCCTTCTGGTCGCTGATGTATTGCAGGACGATGAAATCATCGTAGCCCGGCAGCAGGGCTTCGGCGATGATCAGTCTTGGAGTTTCCAACTGCAGGGTAGTTACCAGGGCGGCCAGCGACCTGATTGGTTTGGGAACGAGCCCAAGGGAGCTGATAATTTGAGAAATATATTCAGTTGATTCTTTGTTGTGGTCAATAACAAAAACAGTCATGGTGATAATCCTGCGACCGGGGATGGTTTAAAATATGATGGCTTTTTACCGGACAAAACGACTTTACATGATTATCGGCCGGGAAAAGTAAAACTTAAGAATTCAGGGGGTGTTTTTTGTCTGGGTATTTGAGGATGGGTGCCTAATAAAAAACTCTCCCGGCAGGTGTGCCCGAGAGAGTTCAGAAGTCATGATGCGACTGGTGGGAAAAATGGTGGCGGTGCAGGGACTTGAACCCCGGACACTACGGATATGAGCCGTATGCTCTAACCACCTGAGCTACACCGCCACAGAAATGCCGTAAAATGAGGGACGATATATATCTATTTTCATTTCTTTTGTCAACTGGTTTTCATCCGGAAACTGATGTTCCCGGATGGATTGACGGCTGTCAGCTCCCGGCCTTCAGCCTGAACAGTTTTTTTAAATTTTTTTCAAGGCTAAACGCTCATAGCTAACGGTCAATTTCCCAACGTGGGTTCTAGAGGGAGAGAAGGGAAAAAATCGGGATGCCGGTCAGTTTTTCCCTGCCCTTCAAATGGGCAAGTTCCGCCAGGAAGGCACATTCCACTATGTCTCCACCAGTTTTTCTGATAAGGTTGACCACCGCTTTAATGGTCCCGCCGGTAGCCAGGATGTCGTCGGTAATCAGGATCCGCTGCCCGGGTTTGATGGCGTCCTGGTGAACCTCAAGGGTATCGGTTCCATATTCCAGCGTGTAGGTTTCCTTGAACGTTTTACCGGGGAGCTTGCCCGGTTTTCGCACCAGAACCACACCGGTGTTGAGCTTGTAGGCCAGCGCCGCCCCGGTCAGAAATCCCCGGGCTTCAATGCCGACAACCAGATCGATTCGCTGGTCCAGGTAGCGATGTCCCAAAAGGTCGATGACCCGCTGAAATGAGGTGGCGTCGGCCAGCAATGTGGTAATATCCTTGAAAACAATGCCGGTTTTGGGGAAATCATCAATGTCGCGAATAATCTTTTTAAGCTTGTCCATCTTGACCTCGTCTGTGGCCGGGAACAGGGCTCTCGACCTGATTCTATTGATTTCATAACCACTTATCGGTTAATACAGAGTATAAATTGAAGGGTACCTTGAAATGCCCGATTACGGCGTTAGGCTCACATTCATGGCTCTCGCTCATTCTCGCCGGCCGTCCATGGCCGGCTCCGAGGCGTCCGC
>JAOZRP010000469.1 GCA_029940125.1 bacterium | reverse complement strand
CAACATTGCTACCTTCCACAATTACGCCTATCTTTCGACCGTTTATTCCTGTGGCCTGCGTTTGCAGGAGGGTCTCTTTCTCCAGGTATCGGACGTCGACGGCAAACGCAAATTCATCCACATCCATCGCGGCAAGGGAGCCAAAGATCGTTATGTGCCGCTGCCGGATGCCACTTATCAGCTTTTACGCACCTACTGGACCACTCACTGCAACCCCAGGCTGATTTTCCCGGCTTTGGGCCGGGGACATAATCTTGGTCCAAAGTCCACAACGCCCATGGCCATCGACAGTGTCCAGGGTGCCTTCAGAGAAGCGAAAATCATGGCCGGCATCAAGAAACTCCGGGTCTCAATTCATACCCTGCGTCACTCCTATGCAACTCATCTTTTAGAAGCCGGTGTCCATATCCGGGCAATTCAGCGTTATCTCGGCCACAGCCAGCTGGAAACCACCATGGTCTACCTGCACTTGACCAGCAAGGGTCAGGAAGATTCCTTCGCCTTAATCAACCAGGTCATGAAAGGGGTTGATTATGGGAGCCATCGCTGAAATCTTCCGCGAGTATGGCCCCCGATACCTGGAAACCTTTGGTGAAAAAATACCGGCACAGCACCGGAAAGTTATCGAGGCCATTATCGCCTGCCGTACTGAAGCTTGCGGCATATCCGTCTACGGCTGCGGACAATGTGAACAGGCCACGGTGGTTTTCCGTTCCTGCGGCAACCGCCACTGTCCGACCTGCCAGAACCACAAAACCCGGCAATGGCTGGAAAAACAACTGGACCGGGTACTCCCCGGCCATCATTTCATGGTGACCTTCACCGTTCCCGAACAACTACGTCGTTTTATGCGCAGTCACCAGAAAACCGCTTATGCAACCCTTTTCGCGGTTTCATCATCAGCGCTGAAAAAACTTTCCGCTGATGATGAATTCGTCGGCGGTGACACCCCCGGTTTTTTCGGCGTCCTCCATACCTGGGGCCGGCGGCTGGACTATCATCCCCATATTCACTATATCATTCCCGGCGGGGCTTTCGATAAAAAGAGCGGCCACTGGCATTCTTCACGGCCTGATTTTTATGTTCCGGTTGCGGCTTTGTCAAAGATCTTTAAAGCAAAATTCCGGGTTGAAATGATAAAAGCCGGACTTTATAACCAGATCAATCCGGTTGTCTGGACGCTTGACTGGAATGTCAACTGCCAGGCGGTTGGCAGCAGTGAAGGCAGCCTGAAATATCTGGCCCCCTATGTTTTCAAAGTAGCTATCACTGACAGCCGGATCGTCAAAGTTGAGAACAACCGGGTTGTTTTTCGTTACAAAAAGCAGAAAAGTTCCCGCTGGCGCACGACATCACTTGAGGTGATGGAATTTATCCGCCGTTATCTCCAGCATGTTCTGCCAACCGGGTTCATGAAAATTCGCTACTACGGCTTCATGGGTTCCGGCTCGTCGGTAACCCTGGATGATGTCAGGGCCGCGATTGAATTATCTCTTGATGTTTTTATTGCCGGTCATCCTGTCCGAAAGCAGGAAAGAACATCGGCATACTGCCCTCATTGCGGAGGAAAACTTGAATACTGGTACAGTATCAGTCCCTATGAACTCTGGCAACCAGGATAACGGTTGCCTTGAATTTTCAGTATCCTGACAAAGACAGATATCGGTTTCTGGCAGCCATTTTTTTAATGGGGTGGATTTCTATGGTCAATTTCCACCGAAAGACTGACCCAAGAGGGGAAAATCAGTATTTCCGGGACGATTCAAGAAAGAAAAAGATGATCCATTTATCAAA
>JAOZRP010000132.1:4671-6564 GCA_029940125.1 bacterium | reverse complement strand
AAACCGCCAGCAGCCCAGGCACAGCAGGATTCCCAGGTAGCCCAGGCCATAGACGGCCAGCTTCCCCAAAACCGCCGGCGGCGGCAACTGCTGGTGCAGGCCGGCGGAAGCCAGCTGAAAGGCGCTGAAATCCGGCAGCAGATGATAGAGCGCCAGGGCCGAAAAGCGGACCATGGCTCCGGACTTCGCGGTCGCGGCCAGCAGCATGGCGGTGCCGTGCCCGACGATAAACAGCCCCAGGGAGAAAAAGATGGTTGAAAAAAGCGAAAAGCCGGTGCCCAGCAAGATCACCAGGCTTAACAGCAGGAGGTATTTAAGGTAGAGAAATCCCAGGGGAATGAACAGCGACGTCTGCATCGGCACGCCGGCCAGGGCCAGCAGCAGGACAAAAACCCCGCCCAGGATCACCAGGCAGGCACCGGCCAGCAGGGCCAGGCCGGCAAAGATGCCGACCACGACCTGCCAGCGGCGCACCGGCCGGGCCAGCAGCCAGTAGAAACCGCCGTTTTCCCGGCCGCCGGCCACCTGCCTCCCCCCTTCCAGGAGGACAAACAGCAGCAGGAAAAAAGCCAGGAAGGAAAAACCGAGGTCATAAAACAGCTTGTGGGGCTCGCCGATATTAAGGGGCGCCACCAGCAGCCCGGCCAGCAGAAGCAGCAGGATGCCGGCAAACACCACCAGGAACAGACGGCGGCCGACGATGTCCCTGATCGCAACCGTGGCAATAATTCGCACCTGGTTCATCGCAGCATCACCTCTTCACCCGGCGGCGCTGTCGGCAGCCGGCCGATTTTTTCCAGGAAGAAGTCATCCGGACGGCTGCCCAGCTCCTCCGCCCCGAAAGTCCCCAGGGACCTGCCCTGGTGGATGATCCCCACCCGGGTGGCCAGTCTGGCCACGTCTTCCAGGATATGGGAGGAAAAGAAAATGGTTTTCCCCTGCCGGTGCAATTCCCGCAGGCGGTCGATAATTTCCCGCCGGCCGGCGATGTCCAGGCCGGTAAAAGGCTCATCAAGGATCAGCAGGTCCGGGTCGTGAATCAGGGCCTGGGCCAGCCCCAGGCGCTGGCGCATGCCCCGGGAAAGATCCTTCACCCGTCCCCGGACCCCGGCCAGACCGACAAATTCGAGAATTTCAGCCGTCCTTCGCGCCGCCCCCGACGGCGTCATGCCGGCCAGCCGGCCGACGGACCGGAGAAAAAACTCCGGGGAAACATGGGCCGGCAGACCGATATTTTCCGCTAAAAAGCCCACCCCGGTCAAAGGGTGGGCTGTATCCGGCAAACCGAGGATGCTGGCGGAGCCTCCGGCCGGCCGGGTAAAACCCAGCAGAACCCGGATGGCCGTGCTCTTGCCGGCCCCGTTCAGCCCCAGGAAGGCAAAGCACGACCCCCGCTCCACTTCCAGGCTGAAGGAGTCCAGGGCCTTCACCGGCCGCCGGCGCCAGAAGTCCCGGTAATAAACCTTGGTTACCTCTTTGAACGTTATGACATTCATAATTTTTACGGTATATGGTGTACGGTATAAGGTGTACGGTTTGCGGTTTGCGAAAACCGGCTTTTACTTTCATAAACAGGCTGTGAGACTGATAACTGACAACCGGCCATACGGAACCCCGTATACCCTGCACCGTATACCTTACACCGTTCCTTCATTACCAGTTGCTTGGCCGCACCCCGGCGGCATCGACGTTGTCGGTGTTGGGGCAGTCCTTACGGTATACGGCTTAAGGTATAAGGTTGACGGTGGTTATTTCCCACTTTTATATTTATCCGGCAGTACTCAAAAACAATACCACGATGACGTATAAATGCAGGTAGAAAAATACAAAAATCTTCTCCCCGTATACCCTGCACCGTATACCTTACACCGTTCCTTCATTACCAGTTGCTTG
>JAOZRP010000132.1:2916-4571 GCA_029940125.1 bacterium | reverse complement strand
CCCCGTATACCCTGCACCGTATACCTTACACCGTTCCTTCATTACCAGTTGCTTGGCCGCACCCCGGCGGCATCGACGTTGTCGGTGTTGGGGCGGTCGTCGTTGACATAAAAAATGGCATCTTCCATGCGGTCATGGACGTTGTTCTCATCGCCGGGGTAGTAAGCCCAGCCGGTGGTTTCATCGGCCCGCCGCGGGTCGTACTGGGCATCGGCCAGGCTGGAGCTGCGCACCCTCCGGGGGTTGCTGCTCATGCCGACGGTCATCTCCGGCAGGTTGACCATCGGCAGACTGTCGCCGACGTTGCCGGCCACGTTGTCGGATTCAACCAGCTGGTAATAGCGGATGGCCTGGGGCCTGGACGACAACTCCAGCCGGTTCCGGTTGATCTCGTCCAGGGTCGGCCAGTCGGGATTGTCCCCCACCGCCCCGGTGTTGATCCCGGAAGCGAGAATCTTGCCATGGGCGATGTGAATGCCCTCGCGGATGGAACCAAGCTGACCCTTGACCGCGGCAATCTTGGCTTCGTTCTGCAAATCCATGAATTTCGGCACCGCCACCGCCGCCAGCAGGCCGATGATGACAATCACCAGGATCAATTCGATCAGAGTAAAGCCCCTGTTTTTCCAACGCATAGTTTCCACCCTATTCAGTAATTACTGTTCATCAGGAAATGATCATTTCCCGATGAACGCCTTCAGCTCTCAGCAGTCATCTTGCAGAAAAACATTGAAAAAATCAACCTTTTAAGCCAACAGCCTACAGCGCTGACCGGAAATCCTAGACGGCCCCCAACTAACCGTGAAAGTCTTATTGCCTGACAACCGCTCCTTAATGTTCCTGCAGCACAAAACGACCGTCATCGGTATCGTTGCTCCGGTTGTCCCTCTCGGTATAATCCCACTCATCATTCCGATCCGGCTTGCCGGTTTCCGGCGACGCTGTTTCATCAGGAATCCCGTTGCTTCTGGATGAGGCTGGACCCGTATAGCTTCCACCAGCCCGGGCGTCGCTATTTTCCCCCACCAAAAAGACCCATCCATCACTGCCGCCGTCAGTGCCGCCGGCCAATGGATCTTTCATCACGAATTCAAAAAGATCCGTGGCGTTGGCGGTGCTGCCAAGCTGCAGTCGCTGCAGCCAGCCGTCCCGGTCCGTATCGTAAGACGCGTCGATGCCGGATATCCCCGTCACCTTCTGCAAAACCGCAGCCGTATCGGTATTCGAGGCATACTCGGTAATCAAAGCGCCATGGAGCATGCCGATGCCGCTGCGCACCGCTCCGGCCACGCCCATCTCCGCCGCTATCTTGGCGTCATCCTGCAGGTTGAAAAATTTCGGCACCGCCACTGCCGCCAGGATGCCCAGGATGACGATGACCATGATCAGCTCGATCAGGGTAAAACCGGCCGTCGCTTTTTTTCTTGTCTGTTTTATCATTTTCCTCTCTCCTTTTACCTGCTTTTTTAACCAAAAACAGTAATAATACTCTTTAGTTTATCGACAATAAATCAGAAACTTTAATATTTTCCGGCGGCGCATCCAAACCGCCAACTTCAACTGAACGCTGAAAGCTGACCTTGTTTATCCAGAAATGAACGTTTCCGCATGATGCGAACAAGAAAGTTGCACCATCTACCTGACAGCTAACAGCT
>JAOZRP010000132.1:0-2816 GCA_029940125.1 bacterium | reverse complement strand
AGCTAACAGCTGTAGTTTTCATCAGGAGATATTTATTCCCTGATGAAAACTACTTAAACACGCTCATCATGTTCCACCAGGGCAGGAAAATAGCCAGGGCCAGGAACAGAACAAAACTGCCCAGCACCAGGAGCAGCAGCGGCTCGATCATGGTCGTCATGTTTTTGATCATGTAGCGGCTTTCCAGTTCAAAGTAATCCGCGATTTTGGCCATCATTCCGTCAAGGGTGCCGGACTGCTCCCCGGCCGCCACCATCTGCACCATCAGGGCCGGAAAGATGCCGCTGGCCCGCATGGGCATGGACAGGTTCTTGCCCTTCTCCACCTGGTTTCTCACCTTGATGATTTCCCGCTGCATGACGGCGTTGTTCACCACCCCGACAACGATGTCAAAAACCGTCAGCATGGGTACGCCGCTGGTCAGCAGCAGGGAAAAAATCCGGGAAAACTGGCCGAAATCAATCTTCATGAACAGCTTGCCGAATATCGGCACCCGCAGTTTCAACCGGTCAATGGCCATCCGCCCCTCGGGCAGGCGATAAACCCAGCGATAGGCCAGTACCAATGCGACAATTCCCACCACAACCAGATACCAGTAATGGTGGAACAGGGTGTTCAAGCCGATCAGCAGGCGGGTGGGCAGGGGCAGAACCACTTTGCTGCGGGCAAACAGGCTGACAAACCGGGGTACCACGAAGGTCATCAGGATGGCGATGGCAATGACTATTGACAAACCGGCCAGCTTCGGATAGCGGGTGGCCGTTTTGATCTGTTCGCGGGTTTCACGCTGATATTCCAGCAGGTCCGCCATCCGATGCAGGATAATGTCCAGTTTACCGGACACCTCACCCACTTTCAGCATATTGATGTACATGCCGTTGAAGAGTCGGGGATGGCGGGCAAAGGCGTCGGAAAGCTGGCCGCCCATTTCGACAAACGAGGCAATATCAGACAAGGCCGCCGCCAGGACCTTGTTCTCACTTTCCTCGGCCAGGGTTTTGAGACAGCTCAGCAGGGGGATGCCGGCATTGACCAGGGTGGCCAGCTGGCGGGTGAAGATGATCATTTCCTCGGCTTTTACCCGCTGGTAGCGGGCCAGCAGCCGGTTCGCCTTTTCCAGGCTCTGCTGCCAGAAGGACGCCTCTTCAATGACGATTGGCAGCAGCCCCTGCCTGGTCAACCAGGCCTGGACCCCGGAAGAAGATGTAGCGCTGTACAGCCCCTGGCGCTCCCGCCCTTCGTCATCATGGGCCCGGTAACTGAAAAGGATGACGTTTTCGGCCATAGTCAGCTGATCTCCATGGTTACCCGTAAAACTTCTTCAATGGTGGTCTCGCCGGCCAGGGCGTGGCGCAGACCAACCTCACGCAGGGGCAGGAAGCCCTCGCTGCAGGCCTGCTGGCGGATGGATTCGGCGTGGGCCCGGGCGACAATCATTTCCTTGATGGCCGACGTGGGCTGCATGACCTCGAAAAAAGCCAGTCGGCCGCGGTAGCCGGTCTGGTTGCAGAAAGAACAGCCGGCTCCCCGGTAGAAGTCCGGCGGCGGGCCGTCAATCCCCAGCTCGGCCAGCAGGGCCGGGGGCGGGGTAAACACTTCCTTGCAGTGGGGACAAATGCGGCGGGCCAGGCGCTGGCCAACCACCAGAAGCAGGGAAGAGGCCACCAGGAAGGGCTGGATGCCCATGTCCAGCAGCCGGGAGGCGCATCCAGGCGCGTCGTTGGTGTGCAGGGTGGAAAACACCAGGTGGCCGGTCAGGGCCGACTGGATGGCCATTTCCGCCGTTTCCTGGTCGCGGATTTCACCCACCATGATAATGTCCGGGTCCTGGCGCAGGATGGAGCGCAGGCCGCTGGCAAAAGTCAGGTCAATCTTGGGGTTTACCTGGATCTGGTTGATAATCGGCAGCTGGTATTCCACCGGGTCCTCCAGGGTGACAATGTTTTTATCCAGGGAGTTGATGCTGTTCAGGGCAGCGTACAGGGTGGTGGTTTTGCCGCTGCCGGTGGGGCCGGTAAGGATGATCATCCCGTAGGGTTTTTTGATCTTGTCACGAAAAATGTTTTCCTGTTCCTCCAGGAAACCCAGCTGTTCCAGGCCGACGACCAGGGAACTCTGGTCCAGAAGCCTCAAGACCACCTTTTCCCCCCGCACCGTGGGAATGGTTGACATGCGCACGTCGATGTTCTTGTTGCCCACCGACAGCTGGAAGCGGCCGTCCTGGGGCAGCCGCCGCTCGGCAATATTAAGGTCGGCCATGATCTTCAGGCGGGAGACGGCATTGGCATGCAGGGCCAGGGGAGTGCTCATTTTTTCACTCATGATCCCGTCCACCCGAAAGCGGATGCGCATGATCTCCTTTTCCGGCTCCAGGTGAATGTCACTGGCCTTGAGCTTGACCGCCTCAATCAGCAGGGCGTTGATAAAGTCGCTGACTTTGTTGTCGTCCCGGGCGATGTCGCTGAGGGAGGCGGCCTGCAGCACGTCGCCGCCCGCGGCATCGGCATCCCCCTTCTTCAGGGTTTCGTAGACCTGGGACAGAGAGCTGTCCTGGCGATAGTACTTCTCGATGGCCTCGACAATCACCTGTTCCGCGGCAATCACCGGGTTGATCTGGCATTTGGTAGCCTGGGAAATTTCATCCAGGGAGATGATGTTCAGGGGATCGACCATGGCCAGGGTCAGCTGGTTTTCCACCTTGAACAGGGGGATGGCCTTGTATTTCCGGGCCAGCATCTCCGGCAGCACGGAAACCACCTCCGGATCAATCAGGAAGGAATCGGCGGTCATGTGGGAGATGTTCAACTGCTTGGCAA
>JAOZRP010000468.1 GCA_029940125.1 bacterium | reverse complement strand
GGTTTTTTTCATTGCATTCACCCGTCGATTACGCTATGTAAATTAGCTTATAATTGCTCCGGCGGAGGAGTGGCATTTCGCCGGGTTAACTTGTCCGACGGCCTTGAAAAAGGTTGATCCGAACTGACCCAAGGAGTCGATAATGGCCATCATTAAAAAAGCATTGATCAGTGTATCCGACAAAGAAGGAATTGTCGCCTGCGCCCGTGAACTGGCAGCCTTCGGGGTGGAAATCCTGTCAACCGGGGGCACGGCGAAGCTGCTGCGCCAGGAAGGAATAGCGGTCACCGACGTTTCCGACTACACCGGCTTTCCGGAAATGCTCGACGGGCGGGTAAAAACCCTGCATCCGAAAATCCACGGAGGCCTGCTCGGCCGCCGCGACCTGCCGCAGCACCGGGAAAAGATGGCGGAACACGGCATTGATCCCATTGACCTGGTTATTGTCAACCTCTACCCTTTTGAAGCCACGATCAGCAAACCTGACTGCTCTTTTGCCGACGCCATTGAAAACATCGACATCGGCGGACCGACCATGCTGCGTTCAGCCGCCAAGAATTTCCGCGACGTCACCGTCATCATTGATCCGCTGGACTACCGGCCGCTGCTGGATGAAATGAAACAATCCCAGGGAAAGGTAAGCCCGGAAACCAATTTCAGGCTGGCCAAAAAGGTTTTTCAGGCCACCGCCCGCTATGACGCCGCCATCTCTAACTACCTCGGCACCTTTCCCGAGCTTGACTGCGGCCCGGAACAGCGGCTGACCTTCCCGGAAACCTTTACCTACCAGGGCGTCAAGGCCCAGGATCTGCGCTACGGCGAAAATCCCCACCAGCAGGCGGCCTTCTACCGGGATCTCAGCATTGACGAGCCCTGCATCGGCAGCGCGGTTCAACTGCAGGGCAAGGCCCTGTCCTTCAACAACATCCTGGACAGCAACGCCGCCTTTGAGCTGGTCAAGGAGTTTTCAACCACGGCCGCGGTCATCATCAAGCACAACAATCCCTGCGGCGCCGCCCAATCCCCGATCGGCAACCTGGTGGAAGCCTACCGCCAGGCCCGGGCCGGCGACCCGGTATCAGCGTTCGGCGGCATTGCCGCCTTCAACGTTCCCGTTGACGCTGAAACCGCCAAAGAGATTGCCAGCACCTTCATGGAAGCGGTCATCGCCCCTGATTTCAGCGCCGAGGCACGAAAAATCCTGGCCGAAAAAAGCGCCCTGCGGCTGCTCCAGGCCCCCCTGGGAGAGGAGCTCAGCAAGCCGGGACTGGAATTCAAAAAGGTGGTCGGCGGCCTCCTGCTCCAGGATCGCGACCTGCTGCTTACCCCGCCGTCCAACTGGCGCAGCGTCACCAAGCGGCAGCCGGGCGAGCAGGAACTGGTCGACCTGATGTTTGCCTGGAAGCTCTGCAAGCACGTTAAATCCAATGCCATCGTCCTGGCCCGCGACAACCAGCTGGTGGGGGTCGGTGCCGGCCAGATGAGCCGGGTTGATTCAGTGCATATCGCGGTCATGAAAGCCCAGAGCCCGACCGCCGGCACCGTCCTGGCTTCCGACGCCTTCTTCCCCTTCCGGGACGGCATCGACGCGGCCGCCAAGGCCGGGGCCACCGCCATCATTCAGCCCGGGGGCTCGAACCGCGACGAGGAAACCATCGCCGCCGCCAATGAACACAACATGGCCATGGTTTTTACCGGTGCCCGGCATTTCAAACATTAAACCCTAAGTTGAGCAATTATCCGTTAGTGCCTTATCCCTGAAAGGCTGTCAAAAAAAACAAGAAATTGTCGGGGATAC
>JAOZRP010000467.1 GCA_029940125.1 bacterium | reverse complement strand
AAAGAGGTGTTCCCATGTTCAGCACCGAACAACTGATTAAAATGGCTTTGAGCGAGGATGTGGGCACCGGCGACATCACCACCATGTCGACCGTGCCGCCGGATTCCCTTTCCACTGCCACGGTAACCTTCAAGGAAGCCGGCGTGGTGGCCGGCCTTGATATCTTCGCCCTCGTTTTTCACATCCTCGACCCGTCGCTGAAGGTGGAATTCCAGCGTCATGACGGTGACGAGGTGGGACCCGGGACGGTGGCGGCGTCGGTCAGCGGTTCCAGCCTGCCGCTTTTGATCGGGGAGCGGGTGGCCCTCAACTTCCTTCAACATTTGAGTGGCATTGCCACCCTGACCCGCAGTTATGTCAGGGAACTGCCGGCGGACTGCCGGGCGGTGATTGTTGATACCCGCAAGACCACTCCCGGCTGGCGGTCGCTGGAGAAATATGCCGTCCAGGTGGGCGGCGGCAAAAATCACCGGATGGGACTGTTTGACGGGGT
This sequence comes from bacterium, assembly GCA_029940125.1. GTDB lineage: Bacteria > Desulfobacterota > Anaeroferrophillalia > Anaeroferrophillales > Anaeroferrophillaceae > DQWO01. The sequence goes on along the minus strand of JAOZRP010000467.1, from coordinate 1,320 downwards.
GCTGATCAAGGACAACCACATCAAGGCCGTTGGTTCCATTGCCCGGGCGGTGCGGCAGGCCCGGCAGCTGGCCCCCCATACCCTGAAAATTGAGGTCGAGGTGGAAAACCTGGAGGATTTGCATGAGGCCTGCCAGGCCGGGGCGGACATTGTCATGCTGGACAACATGGAGGCGTCCCTGATGAAGGAAGCGGTGGAGCAGACCCGGCGGGCGTTTCCCGGCGTCCTGCTGGAGGCTTCCGGGGGAATTGCCCGGGAGCGCATTGCTGAAGTGGCCGCCACCGGCGTCGATTTCATTTCCGTCGGTGCCCTGACCCATTCCGCCGGAGCGATTGACATCAGCATGAATATCATGCAGAACGAGTAACCGGTACCAAGGAAAAACCATCGCCCGCGCCCAGAGAATCCATGAATGCTTCCGAATATTTCCCGCCGGTCGGGACCAATCCCCTCGGCGGGCGGCTTGTCCGTTTGGAGTCGGTTGGCTCCACCAATGATTATGCCTGGCAGCTGGCCCTGGATGGGGCTGAGCACGGCCTGGTGGTAGTTGCCGACCGGCAGACGGGCGGCCGGGGCCGCCGGGGACGTTCATGGCTGTCGCCGCCGGGAACAAACCTGGCTTTTTCAATGCTCCTGCGGCCAACCTCCCTGGCGCCGGACGCGGTTCCCCCCCTTTCCCTGGTGGCTGCCGCCGCCCTGCTTTCCTGCCTGCGGGAGGATGTTCCGGATTTGTCAATCAAATGGCCCAACGATCTGTATTGCGGCGACCGCAAGCTGGCCGGGATTTTAGCGGAAATGAGGCTTAAAGGCCGGGAAACGGAGTTTGTGGTTGTCGGCATCGGCTTGAATGTCAACAGCGGGGCGGATGACTGGCCGCCGGAGCTGGCTGTCACGGCGGTTTCCATGTTTCAGGCGGTGGGCAGGAAGTTTGATCTGGATGAAATCCTGCAAAGATTTCTTTCTTCTTTCAATGACGGCTATCACGACTACTGCCGGCAGGGCCTGCGCGGTTCCGTCCGGCGGATTTTGACCGAAGCTTCGTACCTGGCCGGCCGGCGGGTGAGCGTGGTGGTCAACGGCCGGAGCATTAGCGGCACGGCGGGGGACATTGATGAGCAGGGCCGGCTGCTGGTCTATGATGACCATGGCGTTTGCTGGCCGGTGGCCGCCGGCGAGGCAACCGTGGCGAACATGGAAGCTTTTTGAGTTGAAAGCCGATTACTGGCAGCTCCACCGGGAACATCATTTTCCGGAAGAAAATATGTTAAGGCGGGCTTAACGCCCGCAACCCAAATCAGGGTATCAGGATGTTCCGGCATG
>JAOZRP010000131.1 GCA_029940125.1 bacterium | reverse complement strand
TTTTTTTACCCCTCAAGGGAGTACTGAAAAGAGTGACAGCCTTTCAGGGATAAGGCACTAAAGGAGTATGCATGGCACTGGCAAAAAACAAGGCGATTCTGCTGCTGGAGGACGGGACGGTGTTTGCCGGCTGGTCGTTCGGTGCCGCCGGGGAAGCCGTCGGCGAGGTAGTTTTTAATACCAGCCTGACGGGTTACCAGGAAGTGTTGACCGATCCCTCCTACCGGGGCCAGATGGTGACCATGACCTATCCGCATATCGGCAATTACGGCGTTAACGATGATGATGTCGAGTCGAGAAAACTGTTCCTGTCCGGGTACATTGTCAGGGAATACTGCCATCATCCCAGCAGTTGGAGAAGCCGAAAGTCGTTGGGGAGCTATCTTGAGGAACATGGCGTGGTGGGCATTGAGGGCATCGACACCCGTTTTCTGACCCGTCATATCCGCCTGGCGGGAGCCATGCCGGGAATTATTTCCACCGAAGACGATGATCTTTCCAGCCTGGCTGAAAAGCTTCGCCGGTGGCCGGGAATTGTCGGGGTAAACCTGGTGGACGGGGTTACCTCGTCCGCCCCTTATGAATGGACCCAGGGTGACTGGGACATTGCCGATGGCTACGCTGAAAACCTCAGCCCCGGCGGGTTTCACGTGGTGGCTTATGATTACGGGATTAAGTATAACATCCTTCGCCTGCTGGTTCATGCCGGCTGCCGGGTAACGGTGGTGCCGGCGGAAACGACCGCTCAGGAAGTGCTGGCCATGAATCCTGACGGCGTCTTTCTTTCCAACGGGCCCGGCGACCCGGCGGCCCTGGGGGATTATGTCAAGCAGGTGGGGCTGCTGATCGGTCGGAAACCCATGTTTGGCATCTGCCTGGGACACCAGATCATCGGTCTGGCCCTGGGCGGCAGTACCTATAAATTAAAATTTGGTCACCACGGCAGCAATCAGCCGGTCATGGACCTGGCCACCGGCAAGGTTGAAATTACTTCACAGAATCACGGGTTTTGTGTTGATACTGATTCTTTGGGAGACGAGGTTGAGATTACCCATATCAACCTTAATGACCGGACGGTTGAAGGCTTGAAGCATCGCCGCTATCCGCTTTTTTCCATCCAGTATCACCCGGAGAGTTCTCCAGGTCCCCATGATTCCGCTTACCTGTTCAAGCGGTTCATCCAGCTGATGGCGGCCAACCGGTGAGCGGCTGGGAAATTGTTTTGGGGTTGGCAGCGGTGAACGCTGACGATGCGCATGGTGATTGGCCGAAGGAAGCGGCTGTTTCTCAGGCTTTTTTGAGCTGGAAATTGCCGTCTTCCTCGACCAGGTAGGAATAATCGGATATCCAGTCGCCCAAGTGATAGACGTCATAATGCCGATTGTCCAGGGTGAGCTGGTAGTGGGCCGGATGATGATAATGGGCAATGACTGCCACATCATGACCGGCCCGAAATATATCCGCCAGTTTGTCGTTCAGTTTGTCGGGTATGGTTGAATCCTGAAGGGATTTTTTCCGGCTGATTCCCGAAAGCCGGCGGGCGGTGCTGCTGGCAAGATCGGGGGGAATCAGGCTGATAACGCGACGGGTGACGGGGCTTTTAATAAAGGCGGCCCAGCGCCGGTACCGCTGCTGGGTGTCATCCAGGAAATCCCCGTGGGCCAGGTAAAGACGCCGCTTCGAGAGGCTGATTGACAGCTCCCGGGGGTTGCTGTGGGTGCGGAGATGATAGTGAAAGAATGGGCCCAGGTGAATCTCGTGGTTCCCTTCAATAAAGTAGAGTTTCACTCCCCGCTGCACCAGTGATTCCAAGGTGGCGAGGATGGGAACATAGGCTGAAAAAACAACGTCGCGATATCCGAACCAGAAATCAAAAAAATCACCGAGGATGAAAAGATTCTCCACGTCACCGGGCAGGTTTTGCAGGAAATTGTTCAGCTTCCGATAGTTTTCATCGGCTGGTTTTTTTAAATGGGCGTCGGCAAGGAAAATGGATTTCATGTGAACCTGTTGGTGGCTTTAGATCGTGAATCTTGCGGACCTGGTTGCCTGGAAATGGCAAGATGACAGGTCAGGACGCTAAGTTGTGTTCATCAGGAAAAGTTTATTTTTCGATGAAAAAGCTTATATTCAGCTAATAAAACAAAAAGTACTTTATGGCAACCGTGAAATAGCCAGAAAAAACTTATTTTTTCATCAAGGACGACAGCAGTGCCAAAACGCAGTGATTTAAAAAAGATTATGTTGATTGGTTCCGGGCCGATTGTCATCGGCCAGGCTTGTGAGTTTGATTATTCCGGCACCCAGGCCTGCAAGGCCCTCAGGGAGGAAGGCTACCAGGTGGTGCTGGTCAACAGCAACCCGGCGACCATCATGACCGACCCTGAATTTGCCCATCGAACCTACATCGAGCCGATAACGGCGGCCACGGTGGCTAAAATCATCGCGGCTGAGCGGCCAGACGCCCTCCTGCCCACCCTGGGCGGCCAGACGGCCCTGAACGTCGGGGTGGAACTGGCGGAAAACGGCACCCTGGAAAAATACAACGTCGAGCTGATCGGAGCCAGCCTGGAAGCGATCAAGAAAGCTGAAGACCGGCAGCTGTTCAAGGAAGCGATGCTGAAGATCGGTCTTGACCTGCCCCAAAGCGGTTACGCCCACTCGATGGCCGAGGCCTGGGAAATTATCGGCGAAATCGGCTATCCCGCCATCCTGCGTCCTTCCTTCACCCTGGGTGGAACCGGCGGCAACATCGCTTACAACGTTGCCGATTTTGAACGGTATGTGAAATGGGGGCTGGACCTGAGTCCCACCCATGAAATTCTCATCGAAGAATCCATCGTGGGCTGGAAGGAATATGAGCTGGAAGTCATGCGCGACCACCATGACAACGTGGTCATTATCTGTTCGATAGAAAACATCGATGCCATGGGCGTGCACACCGGCGACAGCATCACGGTTGCTCCGGCCCAGACGCTGACTGACAAGGAATATCAGCTGATGAGGGATGCCGCTATCCGGGTGATCAGGGAGATCGGCGTTGATACGGGAGGGTCGAACGTCCAGTTCGCGGTCAATCCGGATGACGGCCGCCTGGTCATTATTGAAATGAACCCCCGGGTTTCGCGCAGTTCGGCCCTGGCCTCCAAGGCAACCGGCTTTCCCATTGCCAAGATTGCCGCCAAGCTGGCCGTTGGCTACACCCTTGATGAAATTCCCAATGACATTACCAGGGAAACGCCGGCATCCTTTGAACCGACCATTGATTACGTGGTGACCAAGATCCCCCGTTTCACCTTTGAGAAATTTCCCCGTTCCGATGCCACCCTGACCACCCAGATGAAGTCGGTCGGCGAAGTGATGGCCATTGGCAGGACGATGAAAGAGTCGCTGCAGAAAGCCATGCGGTCACTGGAAACCGATTCCTATGGCTTCGAGGAGCAGCTGCCGGAAGCTGCCTATGCCGATCCGACTGACGACGTTCTGGCCCTGGTGGAAGAGAAGCTGCGGGTTCCGGGTGCCGACCGGCTCTGGTATGTCGGCGATGCCCTGCGCCTGGGATTTTCCCTGGAAAAAGTGGCGGAGCTGACCGGCATCGATCCCTGGTTTGTCCATTACATCAAGGAAATTGTTGATTTTGAAGCCGAGATTAAAGCCGCTGGGTTGTCGTTCCTGGATGCCGGCCTGCTAAGACAGGCCAAGGAGATGGGTTTTGCCGACCGCCGGCTGGCCCAGATTCTTAAGGTCAGTGAGCAGCAGGTAGCTGATGCCAGGCGGCAGAACGGCGTCGTGCCGGTGTACAAGCGGGTTGATACCTGCGCGGCGGAATTCGAGGCCTTTACCCCCTATCTCTATTCCACCTATGAGCGGGAGGATGAAGCTTTTCCCACCGACCGGCGCAAGGTCATGATCCTCGGCGGCGGTCCCAACCGCATCGGCCAGGGCATTGAGTTTGACTACTGCTGTGTTCACTGTTCCTTCGCCCTGCAGCGGGAGGGCTTCGAAACCATCATGGTCAACTGCAACCCGGAAACCGTCAGCACTGACTATGACACCTCGGACCGGCTTTACTTTGAACCGTTGACCCATGAAGACGTCATCCGCATCGTGGAAACTGAAAAGCCCTTCGGGGTCATCGTTCAGTTCGGCGGTCAGACGCCGCTTAAACTGGCCTCGTCCCTCGAACAGGCCGGGGTGCCCATTCTCGGCACTTCGCCGGACAGCATCGATCGGGCCGAAGACCGGCAGCGTTTCAAGGAGCTTCTGGATTTGCTGGAGCTCAGACAGCCGGAAAACGGTACGGCCGTGTCGGTTGAAGATGCCACTCGCATTGCCGACACCATCGGCTACCCGGTGCTGGTGCGTCCCTCCTACGTCCTTGGCGGGCGGGGGATGGAAATTGTCTATGACCGGGAGAGCCTGGAACGCTACATGCGTGAAGCGGTCAAGGTTTCCTTCGACCATCCGGTGCTGATTGATAAATTTCTCCATGATGCGGTTGAAGTTGATGTTGACGCAGTGTGCGACGGCGAGGAAGTGGTGATCGGCGGCATCATGGAACACATCGAACGGGCCGGGGTGCATTCCGGCGATTCCGCCTGCTCCCTGCCGCCCTACACCCTTGGAGACGATATTGTTCGGGAGATTGCCCGGCAGACCCGGGCCATGGCCCTGGAGCTTAAAGTCTGCGGTTTGATGAATGTGCAGTTCGCGGTCCAGGGCGAGAATATCTTCATCCTTGAGGTCAACCCCCGGGCTTCCAGGACGGTTCCCTTTGTCAGCAAGGCAGTGGGACTGCCCCTGGCCGACCTGGCGGTGCAGGTGATGGTGGGCAAAAAACTTGCCGACATGGGAGTGGAGGAAAGGCTGCAGCCGCCCTGGGTTTCGGTCAAGGAAGCGGTTTTTCCCTTTTTGAAATTCCCCGGGGTTGACACCTTGCTGGGACCGGAAATGAAGTCAACCGGGGAGGTGATGGGCATCGATGTACGGTTTCCGGCGGCTTTTGCCAAGGCCCAGGAAGCGGCCGGGGCGCCCTTGCCCGCCAAGGGCTGCGCTTTCCTGAGCGTTTATGAGAAGGACGGCATTGAGCAGGTGGCCAGGGATCTGCTGGCCAGCGGCTACACCATCAAGGCGACCGCCGGCACTTCCGCCTACCTTGACCGCCACGGCCTGGACAACACGCTGATTAAAAAGAAAAAGGAAGGCCGTCCCAATGTGCTGGATTCACTGGTTAACGGTGAAATAGATCTGGTAATCAATACTCCGGGAGACAGCCGGTCCCGGGAAGATTCGCTTTATATCCGGCGAACGGCTCTGGATCGGGGAGTGGCCTATTTTACCACCATGTCCGGAGCCCGGGCAGCGGCCCAGGCGATCAAAATTATTCATAACGAGGAATTGACGATTAAAGCACTGCAGGATTATCACTGAGCAGTGGATAGTACCGGGAAAAAACCCGGTTGGAGAAGAGAAATGACATCACGGGAAAAAGTGCCGATGACCGCGCGCGGCTACCAGGAACTGAAGGCGGAGCTGCATCGGTTGAAAACCGTTGTCCGCCAGGAGGTGATTCGGGCGATTGCCGAAGCCCGGGCCCATGGCGATCTGAGCGAAAATGCCGAGTACGACGCGGCCAAGGAAAAGCAGGCTTTTGTTGAAGGACGCATCAACCTGCTGGAAGACCACCTGGGGCGGGCGGAGGTGATTGATCCGGCCAAGATAGCCGGGACGGACCGGGTAGTGTTCGGGGTGACGGTCTGCCTGGCCGATGAAGAAACCGGTGAAGAAATCAGCTACCAGCTGGTGGGTGAGGATGAAGCTGACATTGACCGCGGCAAAATTTCTATCTCCGCTCCCATTGCCCGGGCCCTGATCGGCAAGCAGCTGGATGATGAAGTACAGGTTAATACCCCGGGTGGGCTGAAGACCTTCACGGTAATGGATATAACGGTTGAATGATCTGCTGCCGTGGATACTGAACTGCGAAAGCTGAAACTGACCATTGCCTATGACGGCAGCAGCTACCACGGCTGGCAGATTCAGCCCAACGGCATCACCATCCAGGAAACGCTGCAGCAGGCGTTGAAGGTCATGACCGGGGAGTCGCTCACGGTCTACGGGTCCGGGAGGACCGATGCCGGGGTTCATGCCTGGGGGCAGGTGGCCCATGTTGCCACCGCGACCAGGATTCCCCCGGCCGGGCTGTGGCGGGGGCTGAACGCCCTGCTGCCCGATGACGTCAGGGTCCGCGCGGTTGAAACCGTGCCAATCGATTTCCACGCTCGGAAATCGGCCCGGGCCAAGACGTATCTCTACTGTCTCGACAATGATACCGTACCCAATCCCCTGACCCGGCAGTATGCCTGGCATATCCGCAAGCCGCTGGATGTTGCCGCCATCTCCAGGGCCGCCGGCCTGCTGCGGGGTTCCCATGATTTTCTGTCGTTCAAGGCCGCCGACGGCGAAACTGCAACTTCTGCCAGGACGATTACCAGCATCCGGGTCTGGAAGCATGGCCGTTACCTGCTGGTAATGATCAAGGCCAACGGCTTTTTGAAAAATATGGTGAGGATTATTGTCGGAACCCTGGTGGAGATCGGCGCCGGCAAACGGGAATGGCGGGACATGGCAACGGTGCTGGCGGCCA
>JAOZRP010000130.1 GCA_029940125.1 bacterium | reverse complement strand
TGACATTGCTGCGGTAAAACGGCGCCGCCGTTATTCCTTCAGCGCCGCCTGGGCGGCCGCCAGCCTGGCAATGGGCACCCGGTAGGGTGAACAGCTGACGTAGTTGAGCCCGGCCCGGTGACAGAATTCCACCGAATCCGGTTCCCCGCCATGTTCGCCGCAGATGCCGACTTTCAGATCCGGCCGGGTCTGCCGACCCTTGCTGACCCCCATTTCCACCAGGGCGCCGACGCCGTCGACGTCGATGGTGACAAAAGGATCCCGGGCGAAAATTCCCTGGTCGATGTAGTCTTTCAGGAATTTTCCGGCGTCATCGCGGCTGAGGCCGAAAGTGGTCTGGGTCAGGTCGTTGGTGCCGAAGGAGAAAAATTCGGCTTCCTTGGCGATCTCGTCAGCGGTAATGGCGGCCCGGGGCAGCTCGATCATGGTGCCGATCATGTATTTTAGGGTGATGCCGTAGCGGGCAATGGTCTCGTCACAGACGGTGATGATCTTTTCCTTGAGAATCTGCAGTTCCTTGACGTCGGCCACCAGCGGCACCATGATTTCCGGGATGACATCCAGCTGCTTTTCCTTGACCAGTTCGCAGGCGGCTTCCATGATCGCCTTGGTCTGCATGATGTAAATTTCCGGGTAGGAAATGCCGAGCCGGCAGCCGCGATGCCCGAGCATGGGGTTGAATTCATGCAGGGCCGCGGTTCTTTCCTTGAGGACCTCAAAGGCAACCCCCATGGACTGGGACAGATCCTTCAGCTCCTGGTCCGTGTGGGGCAGGAACTCGTGCAGCGGGGGATCCAGCAGCCGGATGGTTACCGGCAGGCCGTTCATGGCCGTGAAGATGCCGAGGAAATCGCTTTTCTGCATCGGCAGGATTTTGTCCAGGGCCTTTTCCCGCCCGGCCAGGTCGTCGGCAAGGATCATTTCCCGCACCGCCATAATCCGATCTTCCTCAAAAAACATGTGCTCGGTCCGGCACAGGCCGATGCCTTCGGCGCCGAAGTTGCGGGCCACGGTTGAATCATGGGGGGTGTCGGCGTTGGTTCTTACCTGCAGTCGCCGGAAGCCGTCAACCCATTCCATGAAGGTGCCGAACTCGCCGGTCAGGGCGGGCTCAATGGTTGGGATCGTGCCCAGGAAAACCTCTCCGGTTGAACCGTCCAGGGTGATGACGTCGCCTTTCTTGACCACCGCATCACCAACCTTGAAAAATCCCCCCTCGTAGTCCACCCGGATGTCGCCGCAGCCGGCCACGCAGCATTTCCCCATGCCCCGGGCGACCACGGCCGCGTGCGAGGTCATGCCTCCCCGCGCCGTTAAAATGCCCTGGGATGCGTGCATGCCGTGAATGTCTTCAGGCGAGGTTTCTATCCTGACCAGGATGACCGGCTTCCCGGCCTCGTTGAGTTCTTCGGCTTCGTCGGCAGAGAAAACCACCTCTCCGCAGGCGGCTCCGGGAGACGCCGGCAGCCCTTTGGCCAGTTTTTTCCGCGGGGCGTCAGGGTCGAGCATGGGATGCAGCAGCTGGTCAAGCTGCTGGGGGTCAATGCGCAGAACCGCTTCTTTTCTGTCAATCAGGCCTTCATTGACCATGTCCACGGCAATTTTAATCGATGCCTTGCTGGTTCGCTTGCCGTTCCTGGTCTGCAGCAGCCAGAGCTTGCCTTTTTCAATGGTAAACTCAATATCCTGCATGTCACGGTAATGCCGCTCCAGCTTCTGGTATATCTCCACCAGTTCCCGGTAGATGTCCGGCATGATTTCTTCCAGCGAGGGCAGGGAAGGATCGGTTTTGCCGATATTGTTGATGGGCTGCGGGGTCCTGATGCCGGCCACCACGTCCTCTCCCTGGGCATTGACCAGGAATTCACCAAAGAAGTAGTTTTCCCCGGTTGACGGGTCGCGGGTGAAGGCAACGCCGGTGGCGCAGTCGTCGCCCATGTTGCCGAAAACCATGGCCTGCACGTTCACGGCTGTTCCCCAGTGATCGGGAATGTTGTTCAACTGCCGGTAGGTGATCGCCCGCTGGTTGTTCCATGATTGAAAAACGGCGGTAATTGCTCCCCACAACTGGGCCTCGGGATCTTCTGGGAAAGCGGTGCCGGTCAATTCCTGGATGCGTTCCTTGAGCAGGCCCACCAGCTCCTTGAGGTCCAGGGCGTCAAGTTCGGTGTCCAGCTTGACCCCTTTTCTTTCCTTTGCTTCCTCCAGCAGGATTTCAAGCTTTTCCCCGTCGATGCCCATGACCACGTTTCCATACATCTGGATGAAGCGGCGGTAGCTGTCATAGGCGAACCGTTCATTGCCGGATTGCTTGATGACGCCCTTGACGGTGTCGTCGTTCAGACCCAGGTTGAGGACGGTGTCCATCATCCCGGGCATGGAAACCCGGGCTCCGGAGCGCACAGAAAAAAGCAGGGGATTTTCGGGGTCGCCGAAGCGGCGGCCCATGATGGCCTCGGTTTTTTTCAGTGCTTCCCGGACTTCTTCCTCCAGTCCCTCGGGATACTGGTTCTGGTGCTGGTAGAAGTAGACGCAGGTGTCGGCGCTGATGGTAAAGCCGGGAGGAACGGGAATGCCGATGCTGGTCATTTCGGCCAGGTTGGCGCCTTTGCCGCCCAAGATGTTTTTCATCGAAGCGTTGCCTTCAGCCTCGCCGTTGCCGAATGTATAGACATGTTTTTCAGCCATCAAAAGCCTCCTCGCAATATCTTTGGTTTTCATCCGAAAACTACTGCTTTCGGATGAGCAGTTAACTATCAGCCTCGAGCTTTGAGCTTAACAGGTTGTTTTTTTCAATGTTTTACTGAAAGCTGAAGGCTGATTGCTGAAAGCGTTCAGCGGAAAGATGAACTTTTCCGCTGAACTTGAGTTTTAAAGCTTGGAAAAGTCAGCCACCTGTTTGAACAGCGCCGCAATGGCCTGCAGCAGGGCCACGCGGTTGTTCTTGACCGCCTCGTCTTCAACCATGACCATGACCTGGTCAAAGAAGTTGTCTACCGCCGGCTTCAGTTCCGCCATGGTTTCCAGGGCCTGCAGGTAGTTCTTTGCTTCAATGGCCTGGCGGCAGGAATCGGCCACCTGGCTCAACTTTTCATAGAGCTGTTTTTCAGCCTCGTCACCCAATAGTTCGGGAGATATCTGCTGTTCGCCGGCGCCCTTGATAATGTTCATCACCCGCTTGAAGGCCACCAGCAGCAGTTCAAAGTCGTCCCGGTGACGGAAGGTCTCCAGGGCCTCAATTTTGTGGCTGGCTTCCAGCAGTTGATCGAAGCCGGTGGCCAGCACGCCCTCGACCACCCCGGCGGGGATGCCCCTGGCCGTCAGGTTGTTGAGGAATCTCCCCTTGATGAAATCCAGAACTTCGGCTTTGACTTCTTCAGGCTGGCGGTCAATTTTGGCGGCCAGCAGTTCCAGCGCCCTGTCCACCAGTTCCGCCAGGTTAAGGTCGTAGCGGCGGTCGAGAATGATATGAATAATTCCCAATGCCTGGCGCCGCAGGGCATAGGGATCGGCACCGCCGGTGGGCGTCAGGCCGATGCCGAAGCAGCCGACAATGGTGTCAATCTTGTCGGCGATGCTGACCAGGGCGCCGCAGTCGTCGGTAGGCAGGCTGCCGCCGGCCGCGGTGGGCAGGTAGTGTTCATAAATACCCCGGCTGACGTCGGGATCCTCGCCGGAGGCCTTGGCGTATTCCCGCCCCATGACTCCCTGCAGGTCGGCAAATTCACCGACCATGCTGCTTTCCAGATCGGCCTTGCAGAGCAGGGCGGTTCGACTTACCTTCTCTTTTTTGGCCGGGCTGAGTTTCTCGGCCAGCTCCGTTGCCAGGGTCCTGAACCTGATCATCTTCTCATAAGAAGTTCCCAGCTTGGTCTGGAAGACGACATTTTTCAGCCGTTCGACAAAGGTTTCCAGCGGCACCTTCAAGTCTTCGCGGTAGAAAAACTGCGCGTCGCTGAGCCGGGCCCGCAGCACCCGCTCGTTGCCGGCCACAACCAGGCCGGGGTCGCGGGCCAGGGTGTTGTTGATGGTGATGAAGTTGGGCATCAACTTCCCCCCGGCGTCGCGAAGGCTGAAATATTTCTGGTGGTGGCGCATGGCCGTAATCAGAACCTCTTCCGGCAGTTCGAGAAATTCCAGTTCGAAGGAGCCGCAGGCCGCCGAGGGAAATTCCACCAGGTTGGCAACCGTTTCCAGCAGTTCTTCATCTTCAATGACGGTTCCCCCCACTTCTTTCTCAATGTCAAGCAGCTGCTTCCGGATCATGTCCCGGCGTTCATCCTGGTCGACAATGACGTTCGCTTTCCGACAGAGATCCTGGTAGGATGCCGGCTCTTCGACGGTAAAAGATTCAGGGGCCATGAACCGGTGGCCGCAGGAAAGGTTTCCCGAGGTCAGTCCTTCCAGGCTGAAAGGAATGACTTCCCGGCCCAGCAGGGCCAGCAGCCAGTGAATCGGCCGGGCGAAGCGCAGGTCGAAGTCCTGCCAGCGCATGGATTTCTGGAAAGGAATGTTCTGGATGAAGCCGGGAAGAACTTCGGCGAGAATGTCGATGCTGCGACGGCCGACTTCTTTTTTCCTGATCCCCAGATACTCGCCTTTTTCCGTGGCGATGATTTCAAGATCCTCCAGGGAGGCTTTCTGCCCCCGGGCGAAACCGATGGCCGCCTTGGTTGGCTTTCCTTCGGCGTCGTAGGCAACCTGCCTGGAAGGCCCCAGCTTTTCAATGACGCGGTCTTCCTGGCGGTCGACCAGGTTGGTTGCATAGAGGGCCAGCCGGCGGGGGGTGCCCATGACTTTAATGCCCTCATGGGCCAGCCGGTGATAGGACAATAAGTCAGCCAGTTGGCGGGGCAGGTTTTGGAAAGCCCGGGTGAGAAATCCTGCCGGTATTTCCTCGGTACCGATTTCCAGTAAAAAATCTTGCGACATATGAGTATTTCCTCGGTTTAGGATATCTTTATTCTTTCCTGAATGAAGCGATGATCTCTTGGCCGCCGCTCAACGATGACAAAACCTTTACTTTTACAGGCGATGTTTCACGAGGCCCTATGGTCCATTGCTGAACGCTGACTGTTGAGCGCTGAAATCGTTCACCGGAAAATAAACGTTTTCGGATGAACGCTACTGCAGCAGTTTAGCAACGGTTTCATCGATGGTTTTGGCAATTTCCGCATTGTAGCCTACGGCTTTGAAGAGGATTTCAGACTGCTGATTCAGGATGATGATGGTTGGAATAGAGCTAACTTCACCGAAATCTTTCAGGATAGCGTTGTTGATTCCCATAACCAGGTCGTAATCAATGTGATTGCGTTCGGCGAAATCAGATACCTCGTCTTTTCCGCCCCGGTCGAGACTGATGCCCACAATAACCAGTCCCTGATCATGATATTTTTTATGCAGTTCCACCAGGTGGGGAATGGCCGCCCGGCAGGGGGGGCACCAGGTAGCCCAAAAATCAAGGATGACAACTTTTCCCTTGAGTGAATCCCGGGTTATCTTTTTGCCGTCCAGAGAAGTCAGGGAAAAATCCGGCGCGGTTTTCCCTTTTTTTCCTTTTGGCCCCGATGAGTCGCCACAGGAAATCAACCCGCAGAGGATAAAGCCCAAAACGAAAATTTTCAGGTAGGTGCTGAATCTGGTTTTTGTGGCAGACATGAGCGCTTTCTCTCCTTAATGAACAGCTTTCCGGCACGCAAAAGGGTTGATCTTACCAGGATTGCAAATTTTTACCGTTTCCAGCGCGACGGGGCATCGTTTTTGCCCGTTGATATTGTGGTTCCGGCGGCATGTGGGGTTGATCCACGATCATCAGCCAGCCGGATCCGGATAGAAACCTTTTGCTGCTGCCCCCTAGGAAACGTTTTCCAGCATTTTTTCCAGGTGATCCTTGGGGGTCATGCCAACGATTTTATTTGCCTCTTTCCCCTTGGAAAAAAGAATGAGGGTTGGGATGCCGCGAACCCCGTATTTTGCCGGGGTTTTGGGATTTTCATCAACATTGATTTTAAAAACCTTGACTTTGCCTTCCTGCTCCCGGGCAAACTCTTCCAGGACCGGGGCCATGGCCGTGCATGGTCCACACCAGGTGGCATAGAAATCTATGAGAACCGGGACTTCAGATTGTTCGATTTCAGTGGCGAAATTGTCATCATTCAAGTGTCCGATAAGTTCAGCTGACATTGATCTTCCTCCTTTATGGGTATAGATACGTATGGATTTTCTTACAGGTTTCTTTTTATGAATTTCACTTCGACCCGCTTTGGGGATGTCGCGGCATCAGAAGTTTGTTGCTGACCATCGGTTTTGGGGCTTCCCCCGTTTCAGGTTTTTGCCTGGTTTCCGCAGCCTGACAGGCTGCCTAACACCCTCAGCCGCCGCCTTTAAACAGGCGGTAAGCGAGAAAAGCGACAATGACAACGATAATAATGGGTGAAATCAACGAGGTAAAATTCATGTGTTTCCTTATCTAAGGTAGGTTTGGTCCCCGCAACCCAAATCAGGGTATCAGGATGTTCCGGCATAGCTCTCGCTCATTCTCGCCGGCCGTCCATGGCCGGCTCCGAGGCGACCGGCAACAGCGACGCGGACGATGTTTCTATCTTCGGGCTGCGCACCCAAATCGATTTTTAATATATGTATTCCCCCTCCTCGGT
>JAOZRP010000466.1 GCA_029940125.1 bacterium | reverse complement strand
TTTTCTGCTGATGATTTTTCTTGTTTTTTTGTGCAGAAAATAACCTGTAAGGCACCAAGGCGGGCTTAACGCCCGCAACCCAATTTTTGTGGAAAAAGCCACCAAACTTTTGTACAATGGAAAGTCTCAACAATTTTCTATTGACACAAAAGGAGGTGGCTCATGAAACTCTTTATAAAAAGGTTTTCCGGTTTGGTCAAGGGAACTCTCAGTGGTTTTGATCGTATTGTTTTCAAAGGCTGCATCCTGCCTTTGATGTCATACCTTGAAGTCATGAATTTCTGCAGAACCATGGGTATCCTCAACAAAGACTACAAAAGCTGGATGATGAATCAGACGAAACTCATAATTGAAGATGCTGAGCAATATGCCATCAATAATTGCGGACAAGGCATTACCCATATCCCAACCTGGCGGCTCAGAAAAGAAACACTGGCTCATGAACGGCAACAGACAAACCGAATTACCAGCGGACTGATCGGCATATGGTCCTGTCTTGAAGCCGGCTCTTCCTATCGGGCCGCATATTGTCCCGATCGAGGTTATCCACTACTGAAGCCATACAAAACCAGATGTAAACACCTCTATTTTTATTTCGATGATCCCAATCTTGGTTTTATGAATATCCGGTTGCAAACCTGGTTTCCTTATCACATTCAGGTCTGCCTGAATGGCCGGGAATGGTTACGCCGCAGTCTTGAGCAAAGAAATATTGATTTTCTCGTACATGGGAACAAATTTCTTCACATCGCGGACTACCACCAAGCCCAGGAACTTCTCAATGATCAACTCAATGTTCGTTTTGCAAAACTGCTGAACAGCTTTCTTCCGATTGTGTTCCCGGCCATGCGGGATATTCTCGGCCCCTACCTCTCTTATTACTGGACCTTATGGCAAAGCGAATGGGCTACGGATATAATTACTTCATCATCAGACAAGCTCTCCGGCCTTATGGACTCGCTGTTGCGCCATGCCCACATGACCGGAACCAGTACCAGAGTACTTCGTTATCTGGACCGTCCCCTGACCAAAGCCGGCAAACCGTATCGACGTTCTTCAGATGACGTTATTACACGGCTGACTGACTTCAACGACGGCGTCCGCTGCCGGCACTGGGTCGGTAACAATTCGGTCAAGGTTTATAATGAGCAGAACGTACTCCGTTTTGAAACGACAATAAACGATCCCGGAAAATTTCTTGTCTTCCGTCACAAACAGGGAGAATCGGAAGATAGATCAAAACAACGCCGACCCATGCGAAAGGGGGTAGTGGATATTCCTCTCCGGGCTTCTATTTCTCAGGATATCAATAACCGTTTTATGAATGATCTCGCCCAGCTTAAAGATGACACCCCTGTTGGTGATTTTATTGAGACAATCACGAGTCACACAGTAAAAAATGGCCGTCGCTTCCGGGCTCTTGATCCTACAGGTAAAGACCGTGAGCTTCTTCAGGCGATAAGTGATCCTGCTTTCCGGATTTCAGGGTTAACCAATAAAATGTTGCGTGAAAAGCTTTCCGGCACCTCGTTTGGCGGCAAACGAACGGAAAAGCAGCTGTCCGCAAAAATCAGCCGACATCTCAGCCTGCTTCGGGCCCATGGACTCATACGTAAACTGCCCCGGCAACATCGGTATCAGTTAACCCTGAAAGGGGTAAAGTTGACAAATATGTTGAATGCAATATTGTCCGCATCTACTGAAAATCTATTGGAAATTGCCGCCTGATTTTCTTGTTTTTTATGACAGCCTTTCAGGAGTAAGGTACTAATGCGGGGACAAATCCCGCAACCCAAACGGGGCTCCCATGAACCGCCGAGG
>JAOZRP010000129.1 GCA_029940125.1 bacterium | reverse complement strand
TGACCATGGGCTGCAGCACCTGGAATCCTTGGCGGAAGGACAAGACGACCGAACCGGCGGCAATCGTTCAACCAGCTACCGCAACAACAGCACCAGCGGCAAGACCATCTCCAGCAGCCACTGCCACTGACAATTCCGCCGTCGAGTCGGAATTTGAAGGTGGAGCAAAGGGACAAGGCAGGCACAATAAAGAGGTTCAGGAAATTAAAAAATATCGGCAGTCACAAAATCAAATGGACGTTATTGAACAATTCATGGATGATCTGGTTACTGACCTGATGGACCATTTTCTTGACCAGGAAATGCTCACCAATGACGATCTGAAAAAAGACCAGCGATTCATCTATTCAGCTTTTGTCGACGAAAGCGACTACAACGAAACCACGCCTTTCGGAAGGCTGCTGGGCGATGCCCTGGCAACCAAGATACAAAACCAGGGATTTCAGGTGGTCGAGGTGCGATTGAGCAAGGCTATCCGCATCCATAAGCAGTTTGGAGTGGTTGCACTCTCCCAGGATCTGCAGCAGCTTATGGATGAACATAAAGCAAGCTTTGTCACCACCGGCTCCTATACCCTGACCCCGGTGGGCGTCTACGTCTCGGCCAAAATAATCGGCAAAAGTTCCCAGGTAATCTACGCTTCTTCAAGCAAATGGCTGCCGCGTTCCCCCCTGGTGGACTACCTGCTGAACTTCCGGGAACCAACGATAAAAATTAAAGAAATGGAATAAATACGCTGATGAAACGGACAGGAAGAATCTGTTGGCGGCAACGGCGGGTTTTGATCCTTTTTTTGGCAGGTGTCGGCATCATGCTGGGCTGTCTATACGGCTGCAGCACCTATACCGGCGAACCAAGCTACGCGGACTACCTCTACGAACGAACCTATAAAACGGGAGTTATTGCGGAACATCTGGTCAGACCTTTGATACCTCCCCGTTATTCCCGGGACGATGTCATTGTTGTAACCTCGTATGTAAAACTGGCCAATTTTTCAGAAACCAGCAACTTTGGCCTGGTAATGGGGGAACAGATGCTCAGCCGTCTGGCTTCTTATGGCTTCAAAGTCAGGGAAACCAGGATTAAGGATGTTTTTTACCAGGGAAAGAATGGAGAATACGCCTTGACCCGCGAATTCACCCGCATGGCCCACGAAATGGATGCCGATCTGGTACTGGTAGGGACATACATGGAAACCCGGCAGCACGTGCTGCTCAATACCCGCCTGGTTGATTTCAGGAACAACGAAATAATCAGTTCCTATGACTGTCAGATTCCCAAAACAGAGGATATCCTTGATTTACTGTCCAGGTAGAGGCGGCGTTTGAGGTAAGAAGTCCACGCCCCCTTTTTCAACGGTAAACCGGTACAGACGTTTTTCAATCTCCCCGTCTGCCCGCAGTTTGGTGGTGCCGGTAACCATTTCCATTTCAGGCAGAGTCCGGATAATTTCCCCCAGCTGCATGGCAGAAGCAGGCTGGTTCCCTTCCAGTTGGGCCACTACCCGCTTGATCAATATGGCGGTATCATAACCATAGGCATCATACAAAGAAGCCTTCTTTTTAAACTGCTGTTCATACTTTTTCCGGTACTGGAGCAACACTGCGGGCATTTTCTTCCCCGATGCTGAAAAAGCATCCACAAAAAATACTTTTTTCACTCCATGGGGAAGCTTGCCGTCCCCAAGCAGATCATGCCAGCCGCGGCTGCCAAAAACCAGAATATTCTCCAGGCCATAATGGAACAACTGGGGCAGCAACAGATTCAAGCGGCGACGGCTGCCGGGAAGCACCAGAACCATATCTTTTGAGGCCCAGCGATTTTGATGCCTGGATGTTCTGGCAGGATTTTTCCCGGTTGCCACGCTTTGGATGCTGATAATCTTTTTGACAACCGGACCAAAATCGGTTGCCGAGGCCCGGTATTCCACCGTTTCAACCGCTTTCAATCCAGCCTGGTTCGCGGCCGTCGCCAAACAACGGCAAAAGGTCTGCCCAAACAAGGTATCCGGGTACAGCACCACCACTTTCCTGTCCATACCCAGAATTTCAACCATCAGCCGCACTAACTCTTCAGCCTGGTTGCGGGCGGTAATAAAATGCTGAAATACCAACGGCCCCGTTCCGGCAACTCCAGGCTGGGAAGTCAGGGTAATAATGGGAACTTGCAGCCTCGCTGCCTCCCTGGCGGCGCTGATGGCAACCGGACCAACAACCGGACCAACAAGAAGAGAAGCCTGCTCTTTTTCAACCAGTTCATGAATCAAAGAAACCGCCATGTCCGGCATGCTCCGGGTATCCCGCACCAGCAGTTTTATTGTCCTGTCCCGGCACGACTCAGCTCCCGGATAGATCCCCAAAGCCAACTCCATCCCCCGCAAAAAGCGCTGGCCATATTCCCCATACAGCCCCGACAAGGGCAGAAGGCAGCCAACCTTGACAACCTGTGGTTCAGACGTCCTGTCCAGGTTTTCAGTAGTCAGGAACCCTTCGGCAACCGGATTAAGCAAATCATCCGCAGCTGCCGGTTCTCTGGTAGAACCTTTCCCGGAAAAAACCCGGACTTTTTCCTGCATGACCGAAACCAACGGCAGGCAGGAAAGCATGGCCGCGTCGGCAGCGGGAACAACAACAAGAAAATGTACCGGCAGCAGCAGAAGGAGAAAGGAAGCCAGCAGGCAGTTTTTCAGTGGCAAACCAAGAAGCTTAAAAAGCATAGGTAAATTTAAACCAGACATTCTGGCCCTCGGTCTTGTTTTCCGCCTCCATTTCAAACTGGGTCCGTAAAGTCATGAACATATTTTTGTAATTATACCAAAGACCGGGACCAACGGCGAAAACCTCGCTGTGATGATTCTCGTCGGCTTCCAGAAAATTGCGCACTGGCAGGGGAATACTGCCGTTGAGGTGATAGTCGTCGTCAGTCGTCTGTTTATAATAATAGCCTCCGACGCCAATCCGGAAGCTCTTAGTCAAGCCATAGGAAACATTATAGTCAAAATGGAATTCCTGTCCCGGGTCGCGGTCAACATTTACGCCATAAACCGTGGGACAGTCATCCTGTTCAGTATTAAAATCATACATGAATTTCGCTGAAAACTCCCAGGAGGGAGACGGCATATAGGTAATGGCAAAAACCGGCTCAAAAGTCCAGAAATTGTGACCAACGCCAGCCAGGTTATCGTCATCCTGGCCGGTGGGAATATAAATGTCGCACAGGGAAACAACGGTATGGAGCTGCCCTGACAGCCAATGATGGGCCAGGATAAAAGGACTGTAAATCAGATAGGGGACATCGGTATCGCTGTAATGCTTCTTATGCTTGGGTCCCACTGGGTCCTTGAAATCCAGATCAATGTCAAGCAGGGGGATGAACAGGTGCTGACCATAATCCCCCCCCAACAACTTATGATTGCTGATCCAGATAAAACGGAGGACGTCAGCCCAGACATTGATATCGTCAAAAACATCAATATTGTCTCCATGATTGTCATTCAAATCGGAAGCATGATAATAATAAGTATAATTGATGACATAAAAGCCAGGAGGCGGAACGGCACCAACCATGAATCCCTCAGCACCATTAGGATAGCTTCCTCCCCCGCCGGCCCACACCCCAACTGGCGGCAGGACAAAAAAAATCAGGACCAGCAGCAGACCCAGCAAAAACGGCGTTGACAGCAATCGGTGTTTCATCTCTTAAATCTCCCCGCCTTCCCAACGTTTAAAAAGATCATGTTCTATGCCAAAGTTGTCAAGCATTTTGCCAACCGTATGGTTAATGATATCATCAATAGTTTCAGGCTGGTGGTAAAAAGCGGGAACCGGCGGCAGAAGAACCGCACCATATCTGGCCACCCTGGCCATCAGTTCCAGATGTCCCAGGTGCAGGGGGGTCTCCCGCGGCACCAAAACTAATTTCCTTCCTTCTTTCAAGCAGACATCCGCCGCTCGAACCAGAAGGTTGTCATTGGAGGAATTGGCAATTCCTGAAAGCGTTTTCATGGAACAAGGAGCAATGATCATCCCTTCGGTAAGAAAAGAGCCGCTGGAAAGCGCCGAACCCAGGTTGTCAATGGCATGAATCTGATCCGCCAACTGCCTGACGTCAGCCAAACTGTAGCGGGTTTCATACTTAATAATGTCTCCGGCATGGGCCGACAGTATCAGGTGGGTTTCAATTTCACGACTACTTTGCAGCACTTCCAGCAGGCGTATGCCGTAAACCGCCCCGGAAGCTCCGGAAATCCCAACAATAATTTTCTTTTTTCCCATTTTGGTCCGCGCATCCCAAAGGTGCAACATTATTACCCAACCAAACTATTCATATTCCTCTACTTGTTTTTCAGCTTTAATTCAACCAGTAAGTACAATTTTACCTCCATTGAACCATCAACTTTTAGCCGTCGGCCAAACTCTCAACTTAGGGGTCAAGAAGTACTCCTAAGAACCGAATAATTATGTTATTGACTATCGTTGGCTGGAACAGACCGGTTCGATGACATTGCTTCCTGATTATCGAACTGCTTTATGCCATGGGGATAAAATCTTCCTCAGACTCGATTACAACCTTCATGACCCAAAAAGTGGAAAAAATGAAACACTGGCTGAACCATTATTTTCAGATAGCCGACCATCACTCCACTATCAGCAGGGAGCTGTACGCCGGCCTGACAACTTTTGTTACCGTTGCCTACATCATCATCGTCAACCCGGCTATTCTCGAGGTGGCCGGGATACCCAAAGGACCCTCCATGGTGGCCACCATTCTGAGCGCCATGGTTGGCACGTTGATCATGGGCTTCTACGCCAAGCGCCCCTTTGTCATCGCCCCCTACATGGGTGAAAATGCCTTTATCGCCTATACCGTGGTAAAAGTGCTGGGGTATTCCTGGCAGACCGCCCTGGGAGCCGTTTTCATTGGCGGGGTTCTTTTCGTCCTGCTCACCGTCCTGAAAATACGCGGCTGGTTCGTCACCGCCATCCCCACCTCGCTAAAATTTGCCTTTGCCGTCGGCATCGGCCTGTTCATCACCCTCATCGGCCTGGTCGACACCGGCCTGGTCACGGTCGGCATCCCCCAGGCGCCGGTGACCATGGGCGCCGTCACCGCCCCGACGACCCTGCTGGGAATCGGCGGCTTCCTGCTCATTATTATCTTGATGATGCTCAAAATTCCCGGCAGCATCCTGATTGGAATGGCAACCGTGACCCTGGCCGGCTTCCTGACCGGCACCACGTCCCTGCCATCGCATTTTTTCAGCCTGCCGCCGTCGCTGGAACCCATTTTTCTCCAGCTTGACATCCGGGGAGCCCTGACCTGGGGATTTTTCTCGGTCATCCTCACCGTTTTCATCATGGATTTTGTCGATACCATCGGCACGGTCATCGGCTTGTCGGCCCGGGCCGGCATGCTGGATGAAAACGGCAACCTTCCCGAGATTGAAAAGCCGATGCTGGCCGACGCCGTGGCCACGGTGGCCGGGGCCCTGCTGGGAACCACCACCACCGGCACCTTTATTGAATCAGCGGCCGGGATCGAGGCCGGCGGCCGTACAGGCCTTACGGCCGTAACCGCCGGGCTGCTTTTTCTTGCCGGTCTTTTCTGCGCTCCCCTGATTACCGCCATCCCCAGCTACGCCTACGGCCCGGCCCTGGTCGTGGTCGGCAGCCAGATGATCAGCGCCATCACCCACATTGACTTCAATGACCACACCGAGTGGATACCGTCTTTTGTCACCATTGTTCTGATGGTTTTCACCTACAATCTCGGCATCGGCATCACCGCCGGCTTTGTAGTCTACCCGTTGCTGAAGCTGATGACCGGACGGGTCAGGGAAGTTCATCCCGGCATGTGGGGACTGTTTTCCCTCTCCTGCCTGTTTTATGGCTTTTTTCCCTATCATTAAACAAATGATTACGGTTCACTGATGACCTTCTCCCCTGAAGCCGACAAACCATCGGGGCTGCCCTGGCCGGAATTATATCCGGGAACCCTGTTAAAACGCTATAAACGCTTTCTTGCCGACGTGCGGCTGACTGACGGCCGAACCATTACCGCCCACTGCCCCAACTCCGGCAGCATGCGGGCCTGCAGCGAAAGCGGCCGGCCCGTCTACGTCTCCAAATCCAACAATCCCAAGCGGAAGCTCCCCTACACCTGGGAGATGATCAGCATGCCGACCTCGCTGGTGGGCGTCAACACCATGGTTCCCAACCGGCTGGTAAAAAAAGCCATCATGGAACATGAAATACCGGAACTGGATAATTACGAAGAGATCAGAAGTGAAGTAAAATACGGGCAAAATTCCCGCGTCGACCTGTTGCTCAAGGCTGAAAACCGGCCGCCCTGCTACGTGGAGATCAAAAACTGCACCCTGGTGGAAGACCGGCTGGCCAGGTTTCCCGATGCGGTCACCAGCCGGGGGCTGAAACACCTGGTGGAACTGGAACAGCAGGTGGCGGCCGGGCAGCGGGCGGTGATGTTTTTTCTCATCCAGCGTCAGGATGCCGACCGCTTCCGCCCCGCCGACCATATTGATCCGGAATATGGCCGCCAGCTGCGACAGGCTCGGCGGCAGGGAGTGGAAATACTGGTGTATGACGTCCGCATCGATGTACAGCGGATTGCCATCCACGCCCCGGTAGCCGTCGATTTCTGAGCGATTTTTTCCGGAAACTTTCTTTTGTCTGCGGGT
>JAOZRP010000007.1:18562-22675 GCA_029940125.1 bacterium | reverse complement strand
CATAGCTGGTGTTGTGTGAAGCGGTAATGTCACGGGCATGCATCACCAGCCGATCGGGGATCATCGGCGGCTGGCCATCGGGACCGACCCATTCGATAAACTGAGGCATGGGCTGGCCTTCCTGAGAAATCCATGCGTCACTGCCACCAGAAGCATGGCAGTTCATCCCTTTCCAGAAGTTATAATCAGGACCAAAGATGGTAGATCCCTGCATCTCTCCATAAGGAGTGGTGTTGCTGGTCATGCAGGGAGTCTTGGCGATGGAGTTCGGGACGAACTCAAAGCTGGTGATCAGCGATTGGCCATTGGCATGCGAGTTGTGGGTAGAGCATCCCCACCATCCATCCTGCACGGGCAGGGTGGTCGTTCCCTCGGCCAGTATCGAGCCGTTGATGATGAGCTTCCAGTACCGGTCGCCAAGGGTGAACATCATCTCGTCGCCGATCTGCGGCACTCCCTGAGCGGACTGATACAATGTATTCCACGTTCCACCAACCCGATGCAGAACCTCGTACCTCTCTCCGGTTACCCTGCATCCGATCAGGTTGTTTTCGTCGATCATCCTGGCGGCCAGGGGGATGAACCATTCATCAGTGGCCGATGAGATCAATGCTACCTTCGCCCTGAGCGTCCCGTCCGTCTGGAAGGTTTCCTTGTAGGCGATGTTGCAGGGATAGTTGCCGGTATCATGTCCGGTGATCGACCTGCCAGAACTGTTTGTCCATCCCCCATTGCTTGGCCCAGTACCAGCCTTGAGCGACCAGAAAGGATGGTCCTCAAGAGGTTGACCTGTAGCAGGTATCTGATCTCCAAAGACCCCAGCACCCTGCATTAACTGTAGATTAAGATCCATGACAACTACCTCCTACGGTCAAATAGCCAAGCAAGAAAAGCGAGAATAGCGGCAATGGCCGCCCAGACAACGACCATCGCCTTGAGAGCAACATTCCGAATCACTTCGGTTCGGCCTCCAACTGGTGAAGTTTCGGTCCTTTGGGATCAATGAACCTCATGTCTTCTCCGTCTTTGAAAAAGTAATTAACACAGGTATCGGTCCCAAACAGGCCTCCGAATTCGCAGTCGGTATCGAACCAGATCCGGTACAATCTAGGTTCCATCTTCTGATAAAAGCCAATATCAAGGGGTGCGGAATCATTTCCCTTTGTCATTACCACCGTGCCGTCACGACCAGACTTCTCGAAAGTCATGGTATAGCTGGCGTTGTCAACTCCCCTGAAAGAGTACTTCTTCCCTGCCACTCCAGCGGCGCATCCGGCAAGAAGGAATAACGCGCATACTAGCCATAGTTTTTTCATTTTGTCACCTCCTGTTTGTGGTTAATAGCCTCCAGTGTTGAATGCGAAATAGATGAATCTTCCCATATAAGCAGAAGCGTTTTTGAAAAATCCTGGATCATAATGGTTTAAAAGATCATAATCCCTCTCGTCGCTACCTGAACTTTCGAGAACAACCATGTCATCATCTCCGGGACCAATATTCATTGGCTTGCTGTGCATTATCCAACTTCCATTGTAAGCTTGAGATGTATTCTTTAAAATAAGAACATCAACACCATTTGTAAAACCACAATCAACCTGTAAACCCTCACTAGTACCGAAAAAAGATCCAGCCTTGAAGACCCCGGGGAAATCATTGAAAATTATAATCAAATATTCAATCCCAGCTCCATTTACATCAATATCTCCAGATAAATAAATATATGTATCATCGGGTGGAGATGGAAAATTCGTTGTTGGCTGGATAGGCGCATATGTATCGAGAACTCCCTTAACAAGATGCGAATCTGAAAGATCCATCTGATGATGGTAAACAGACCATGATCCTGATTGCGACAATGGTTTTATCCAAAAACTGGTTGGAACAGCACCCTGCTCGTGCAATAAGGAAAAATTGCTTCCTGGTCCAGTGTATTTTTTTACTGAAAAACCCTTCCCATGCGTACTGCTTAAGTCAGCAGACCCAAACGCAAAAGACATTATTCTATCGTCAGGTTCATTAACATTGACATGGTTTCCAATAACTATATTGTCATTATTGAATTGCTGGATAAGTTGTCCACCAGAGTCTGCTAAAGGATTTGAATTATTTATATTCAAAACATAATCTGGACCATTTATAGTGTCTTGTACAATCCAGTCTCCTCCACCAAGATTCTTGATGATAACAACTCCTTGACTATTATGTAATTGGGCAGACAAATCAAGAACCCTGCCGGAAATGCCGTCACCCCGATACCAGAGGTAGTCGAAGATCTGCCAAGGCCATGTAACAAGATCATTCTTTCCCATAAATTTCAGTCTGTCAGCGAGTATCATGCTACTGCTCCTGAATGGAAGCCATACCAGCTTGCTCCACCATCATAAGTTGAAAATACCAACACGTCATCATCACCAAGTGTAGGCGCACCATTGACCCATTTTACCGATGCTGGCCACGTCACTCCTGCCGTGCCTCCCTTGAGGAAAAGAGTGAAGGAACAACATCTACCATTAACAGCTCCAGAGAAAGAAATCGTTGCCGCAACAGACGCAAGATCGACATTGAAGGTAGTAGCCGTTGAAACATTTAAGTCATAAGTAGCACTGCCTGATCCTTCATCAGTGAATTTTTCCGCAATACCAGAACTGAAAAACATTCTGCCATACCAAAAAGTGGCTCCTGTAGCCCTGGTTACCTTAAAAATATTGTGTAGATGGTTTCCTGCGTCATCGAAAGTTGAGAATTCTAGATCACTTCCTACATTGCTACCTGTCTCTTCAGTATTGTCCATGAAGAGGCTAAAGCGACTCAACCCACCTCTTTTGTATCTCAACTCAGCAGACGTGTCATCTGTGCTGTCTAGGTTGAAAATCGGCTGAATTTTCTGGATAACTAAATCACCAGAGAGTGTCCCACCGGCCAGTGGCAGGAACTGGTCAACATAGGCCTTTCTTGCTAGCTGATTGTCATCGCTCGGATTTCCTCCCGTAGTAGACGGGATTTTCGGAAAACTGATGATGCCATGTTCACGCATCACGGAGAAGATGATGTCCTTCTGTGAGCCATCGTCAGCAAACGAGGCAAAGATCATATCCGACCCTACGTCGCTACCTGTCTCTTCAGTATTGTCCATGAAGAGGCTAAAGCGACTCAACCCACCTCTTTTGTATCTCAACTCAGCAGACGTGTCATCTGTGCTGTCTAGGTTGAAAATCGGCTGAATTTTCTGGATAACTAAATCACCAGAGAGTGTCCCACCGGCCAGTGGCAGGAACTGGTCAACATAGGCCTTTCTTGCTAGCTGATTGTCATCGCTCGGATTTCCTCCCGTAGTAGACGGGATTTTCGGAAAACTGATGATGCCATGTTCACGCATCACGGAGAAGATGATGTCCTTCTGTGAGCCATCGTCAGCAAACGAGGCAAAGACCATATTCGACCCTGCGTCGCCTCCGTCTTCTGGTTCACTATTCGCAAACCATCCCCAGCGGTTTACCCCTCCGGTCGTGATGAACAGGTATCTGTAAGTTTCGGCAACCCCGTCAACTTTCAGGCTTTCCGACACTGTAATTGGTCCTGAGAAAGAACCGCCTGACCTGGGCATGAACCCGTCAACATAAGACTTTGGAGTGTACTCCGTAGCCTCCGTGGGGTCTCCAGCCCCTGCCCGGGGGTGATTGGTAAAGGTGACTACCCCGGTATTTCGCTGAACGCTGAAAACCACGCCAAGCAGCTGGCCATCGTCAGCGCAGTGATGAAAAGCGAAATTCGACCCGGTGTTCGTCCCGTTCTCTGTGGAGTTGTCCTTGCCAAACAACCAGCGCCTGACACCCTGAACCTTGATATCAAAGGCAGCCCACTGCCCGTCCCCGGCCGTGTCAACTCCACAGTATGGAGCGTTCTTGCTGATCAACAGGTCGCCGGTAAGCGTTCCCCCGGTAAATGGCAGGAAAGTATCTTCAGACCACGCCATAGTGGCCGCGTCCTGAGCGTCCGCTGGGTCAGCTACATTTTTAAGCTGAAACCCGCCGGCGGCAAAATCAGCGGTAAGCGGTTGGGTCCCATCAAGCCTGTAGTACATGCTGGGGTCCATGTCGCTGGCCCTCAGCCCCC
>JAOZRP010000007.1:12231-18552 GCA_029940125.1 bacterium | reverse complement strand
CCCGAAAATCATGAAGTCGCCGTTGTAAGCCGTCTTGCCCGTCAGGTCGCCGCCGGTAAACGTGTACCCGGCTGAATCGTCCACACCGGCTACGGACCAGAAGGCTCCCGGGTTTTCTCCCGTGGTGTCAGGATACTCGGTGCCGGCCGTCGGGGTGAATTCTCCAACATAATAAAAGGTCGTCATTCCTATCATCGTGTCGTCAATTTCACCGGCAGAGTTCAAGACTATCGGCTTGCCGGCATCACTTGGCCCGGTACTGGCGTTGATAAACTCACTGGTCAGGAAGAAATCAAGCATGCCCTGCAGCTCGGATACCGACACGCCCTGCATCTGGGTGCCGTTGACAAACTGCCCGAAATCATTGGGCTGCGGGTCGTTTACCGGGTCTATGCCGCCGGTATCGGGAATGTTGTTGTCAACATAATGCTTGGTGGCCGCGTCCTGATCATCCGTGGGATCAGCTACATTTTTAAGCTGAAACCCGCCGGCGGCAAAAGCAGCGGTAATGGGGTTGGAGCCATCCAGCTTGTAATACTGAGTTGGGTCCATCGTTGACGCCCTGAGTGCCCATCCCGAGCTGCCCCAGATCATCAGGTCGCCGTTGTAAGCAGTCCGCCCGGAAAGATCGCCGGTTGCGAAAGTGTAACCATTGGTGTCGTCAACGCCGGTAACGGACCAGAAGGCTCCGATTTCTTCTCCAGATGTATCAGGGTATTCCTGCGCCCCGGACGGAGTGAAATCACCAACGTAATGGAAAACGGTGATGTCTAGCATTGACGCGTCTACCACCCCGGCACCGTTAAGCAGGATCGGTTTTCCAGCGTCAGGAGTCCCGGCGCTTACGGTAACAAAGTCGTTTTCAGCAAACAGCCGGTAGTCGTCGATTGACATCCTCAGCCCGGGGATGACGTCACCGTTGCCATCCCGGTGGTTGAAGTTGAGCTGCTGGTTTCGGAAAAAGGCCGTTGCCCTCTCGCCGCCACCATCGTAATCGTGGACGCTCAGATAGCCATGCAGGGCCACGCCGCCGCTCATCTCCAAGTCGGTGCCGGTCACCTTGCCGGTAAAATCGGCCCCGGTCAGGTAGGCGATGTCGTCAGGCAGCGATGACTTTGGCAGAACCCGCCCCTGCTCGCCGTCATGCACATGGCTGTTCAGCCCGGCAATGACGTAGTCAACGTTGGCGTCATTCTTGTCTATGGCCTCGGTTATGCTGTCCCCGGTATCCGAAGGATCAAGAATGTTGGGTTTATCGTAAGGCATATCTAGTCCTCCCTTTAAGGAGTTAAAACATCAGGTAAATTTACGGGAGTGCTGCCCGGCTGAATCTCCTGACTCATCTCGTCCAGCAGATCATATCTCTGCGACATTGATATCAGGTTCAGCAGGGCCCTGCCGGCCGCCTTGTACTTGGTTTTCGGGCTGGCCAGAGTCCTCAGGTTTTCAACCCCCTCCTTGGTCATCATGAGCTTGGCCAGCTTCTCCGGGGCGAAAGTTGACGACAGCAGCCGCGCGTAAGAAAGCGGATTGAATGGACTCCCTATCGCGCCCTTTATCAGGTCAAGCCCCCACTGCAGCGGGGAGGTGTGGGACCCGCCGATGCCCATCCTCGAGTTGAGCACCTTTGCCGCTTCCAAACCCTGCTGGACTTGAGCCCATCCTTCCGGATCGCCGGCAAACAGGGTTTCCAGCATGTCCCTTGACTTGTTCAGCTTGGTGGCGAATTTCTTCGGTGAGAACGGGACACTGCCCGGGGTCAACTCTCCACCGGATGGCTCGGCCATCTCCAGTATCCTGCCAACAGCCTGACTGCGAATGTCACGGGTAAGGTCAGGATCAAACTGGTTAAGCATGTTCATCATCTTCTGCCGCTGAACCTTTGACACCCGGTTTGACAGCAGCTTGTCAAGGGCCTGCTCGCCATCCTCCGCGTTGAGGATGGTAGACAGGACCCCCTTCTCGGCCTCATCCAGAGTGTTTGAATAAGACCTCCACAGGTCCCGGGCTTTCTTGAGGTGCGCGGCCCCGGGGACGCCCTGCTCGATGGCATCGTCAAGGTCTTTCATCAAGGCGCCGAACAGCCGCCGGGCCACCCGCTTGTTGGCGGCGCGGTCAAGGTCCTTGAATATGGCGCCCTCGCCCCGGGCGCCGCGTCCCTGTATCTCCAGCCCTCTCTGGAGCTCGTCAACGGTAACCTTGCCCGGGATGACGTCCTTGCCCAGCTCCTTGACCTCCATCTGCATGGTGCCGGGATTAAATGTCGTCACCGTCTTGCTGGGAGTCGTTTCATATATCTGGTTTCGCAGGTTCTTAATCGCCGCGATCTGCGATGTGGTAGCGTCGCCACCCAGCCGGGTGGTAAGCTTTTTCTCCATGTCATCCACGGCCTGCATGAAGTTCCTGGGCTCGAATATCCGCTGCCGGCCGCTTTCAGCCGAGGCCAGCTTGAAATTCCTGCCCGCTTCCCTGGCCCTGCTTTCAACCAGATCCTCAAGGTAATTCTCATAGGCGTTCCTGATGTCAAGGCCAAGGGTTTCGCCGCTCCTGCCGATTCCGGAGCTGATTTTTCCGGTCACTCCCTGCAGGTAGTCAAGCAGGCCCTGCAGCTTCGCCCGGTCAGCTTCCTGAACCACCTTTGCCGATATGGGATGCCGGCGCAGGGCCCCTGAAAGTATCTGGAGGCCGGGATGCTGGGTGATTTCATCCACGCTGAACGGGACGTTCATCTTTTCTCCCAGCTGCAAGATTCTTTCTGCCTCCGGGGTATTCATCGCTTTGCCCGCTATCTTTTTAATAATGTTCTGCGGCCACGCTGCCTTGAGAGCGCTTCCAACCGCGTTGACTCCAAGCTGGGAAGTTCCTCCCAATATGCCGCTTACCCCGGCATTGGTTATCCGGTCCATCAGGTTGAGGTTCTCCTGACCCGGCACCAGTTCGCTGATTCCCTGCCTGGCCAGATTTCCAGCCGTATCCACACCGGCCGCCACCAGCGGGTTGGCGGACATCATCCCAGCGGCCATGCCCGGGGCGACCTCAATGCCCGGGCCCAGCAGGTCGGCAAGGTCCTGCCATTCAAAACCCTCCTCGTCAAATTTCCGCCAACCGGACTGCTCGTTGGGGCGGTAATACATCTCGCCCTCCCACATCAGGGCGTTGCGGGGGCCGTAGACGCTCTTGAGGTAGTTTACCTTGCCCTCCGGCGTAATCTTGATGCTGGCCAGCGCCCTCTGAAGCCCCGGGGCGCCGGCATTGACATCAGCGCCGTAAAGATCTCTGGACGGAGTGAAGTCCATCTCCGATCCCGGCCGGGCCGTGCTGAGGACGGGAACGTCTTCGCCAGGCATAATTGTCCGGTTGGACGGCCGCTCACGCACCGGTTCACCAAAGGACAGGCTGCCGATCCGCTGGTTCACAAGGGAGCGGATTTCAGGCAGCTCCCTTCCGCCAGCCTCCTTTTCAGGCTCAGGTGAAAACGTGTCGTTCAGTGGCTTCAACCTGCTGTCAATCAGTTTTCTGAGATCACTCATAGCTCAATCCCGAAATACTTGCTGGCCGCTGCGGTGGCCTGATTAACGGCGTCTTCCGGCTTGATTCCCGGATTCCTGCTCATTATGGTTCTCGCCGTGTTTTCTATGTAGTCGCCGATTTTCTTGGGCATCTCGTCAAGCGGCGTTTCCTTGGCCATGTTGTCAACGTCGGTGTTCAGGCCGTTCTTGGCATACATGTTGTACCGGGCCCGGGCCATGTCAACGCCCATCAGCGCCCTGTCAACCTTCCCCTTGAACTGGCCGGGCGAGTCGCCGCTCCACCAGTGTTCACCGAAGTCAGGCGGCACAACTCTCAACCTGTTTGCCTCGTCCTTGCTCATCTGCGCCCCGGTCATGTTGTGGATATAGACGTTGATGAAGTCAAGGGCCTCTGAAGAGTAGCCGGTATATTTCTCCAGCTCCTGCTGGGATTTTTTCGGCAGCATGCCAAACTTGTCAAACCCGGTCTGCATGGTCTTCATGAACCGGTATGGCATCTGCAGGTATTCTTCCTTGTAGCCTTTTTTCAGCTTCTGCAGACGGTCATAAGTTTCATCCAGCTCCCTCAGCTTCGCCTGAACGTCTGACTTGGTCTTGGTCGTCGGCTGCAGCAGCGTCCCTCCCGGCTGCGGCGTTCCCTGAGCGAACCTGATGGTGCCGTCTTCGCCCACCTCGATCTGCATCTGTGACTTGGCCTTGGGCGGTCCAAGGTACTGGTACTTGCCGGTTTTCTTGTTGTAGGCGTACTGCCCGTAGTTCTCAAATCCCGGCGGCTTGGTTTCGATGATGGTAACATCGGAAGAACTTGGCCCTTTGGTATTTCTCTTGATAGTTTCCTGATTTTTCAGGTAGCCAAGCTTCTGTGCCGGGGTCATGTACTTCCCGGTGTACAGGTTCATCATCATGTTAACTGGCAGCTGCTCGGCAAAGTTAGCGATGTCCAGCTCTGGACCGTACTGTGGCCCCACCCCCTGCTTGAAAGCCTCGTAGCGCTGCATTAGGTCAGGGACGGTACCGGTCAGCATGGCCTCGGTAAACATCCCCTGTGACTGCCGGAGCTTTCTGGCATCGTCAAACTTCTGCTGTGACCGGGCCTCCTGCTCCTCCTGAATCCGGGTCAGGGCATCTCGCCGCTCCTGTTCAGCCTGCAGCTCACGCTGCCTGAGCATGGAGTTTCTCATCAGGTTGAGGCCGGCATTAATTCCGGAAGCGGCCCCTTGACTAAACATCCCCATGGTTTCCTCCTTTAAAATAAGCTGCCGAGGAAGTCTTTACCCCAGTCAAACAGGTTCTCTCCCACCGTGCTGCTCCCCCATGGCATGGCCGCAAGGTTGAACGGCACCTGCCACCACTGGGCGCGGTTGGCAGCGTCCTGCTGGTCCTGTCCCAGCTTGTAATTAAGGTAACTGGACTGGACCGGGGCACCCCTGCCGGCCAAGGCCAAGGCCATGTTGAAACGATCGGTGTCAATCCCTTTCATCCAGTCATTTCTGGCCAGCTCGTGCTGGTATCCTCCCTGCAGCAGGCTGTTCATGAAATTTCTCCTCGCCTCGCTCTGCTGCTGATTCCAGCCCAGCTGACCCTGCAGGTAATTCTGGCGCCTGTCTGCCTCGGTCAGGCCGGCCTTCCAAGTGTCAAGAGCCTGCTGGCGAGCCAGGTCGGCCAGCTGGAGGCCGTAACCGGCTCCGTACTGGAGGTCCCCCTGCTGGAGCCCGTAACGCTGGGCTATCGCTTGAGCGGCGTTGCTGGACAACGCGTTCATCAACTCGCGGTTAAGTCCCTCGTTGGCCTGTCTTCCCATGACCGAGGATCCGTACATCCCTTGGTTGGTCATCACGTCATCAAGGTATGACTTCCCGGTCCTGAAGCCTTCACGGGCGGCTATTTCCCCGGGGGTTCTCAGAGCCTCCTCCAGCCGATCATAGTCGCCGCCCATCAGCCCCTGATAGGAACCCGGGAGCTGCGTCTGCCCCAGCTGGGGACCAGCAATATAGTCGAAGTAGTTGAACTGCTCCGGGGCGATCGCCTGGTCACCCCACCACGCGGGGAACTGCTCCGGCCGGCCAACAATGCCCTCAAGTATGTTGCCTGCCGTTCCCAGCCCCACGTCAATGCTCTGCTCCGGGGTGATTCCCGTCGGAGTGTACTGGTACGGCGGATTGTACTGGTACGGGTCCTGCTGGGCACCTTTAGGGTTATACTGAAAGTCCATCGTCCCGGCAGCAGTAGGCCCGGCAGATCTCATCCTGGTCAGCCCGGTCTGCGTCATATTTCCCTGCGGAGCCGGCAGCTGTGGAGGCTGCGGAGCCTGCGGCGGGTTGAGTTGCTTGTTGAAGTTAGGATCCATTTCCCACATGATTGCCTCCTATATTCCTACGTCCCATCCCTCGGAACATCCGGGTGAACCACACATTTCTATTTCTCTCTGCCTTAGCTCTGCCGACTGTCGCTCCTGCTGGAGCTGCATAGCCCGGGCTTCTGCTTCCCCGGGAGTCATGCCGTAAAATGAAGTGAATTGATTGTACCGGTCAACCAGTGCCGGGTTGTTGACGACGTCATTCTGGATTACCTTCTGCAGGCTGGCCAGCGAATAGAGGTCGTCAACCGTGCCGCCGGGATGAAAGTAGTACCCGGGGTGCTGGGCATCGCCCTGATACAGTTTCATCGGGGTCCACTCGCCGGTGGCAAAAATCGGATTGTATGAAGGCCCGTAGTAGTCCCTCTCGTTGCCCAGCAAGGCGTAAGAAGGCATCTGCTCCATAACCGGCCGCTCAAACTGGTTGGTGGTCGT